>CAYGSQ010000384.1:0-4169 GCA_964352435.1 uncultured Gammaproteobacteria bacterium
TCAACGGCACCTGGCGCGCTCGGCGGAGGCTGCGGGGCAGAATGGTCTGATTTCTACTGCCGCCATGGTGGCCGCCATTTTGGTTGGCGCGGCAGCTGGCGCAGGTGGTGACGCGATCCAGGCCGCCGTCGCTGTGGCTCAGGGTAGCGCAGCTCAAAGCCGTATCAATTTCACCCGGGCCAACGAATACGAGGCCGACCGTGTTGGCATCCGTTTCCTGGCCGATGCCGGTTTCGACCCGATGGCGATGCCGTCGTTTTTTGAAACCATGTCGCGCCGCACCCTGGCCGCCGGTTCACAGGTACCCGAGTTCTTTCGCACTCACCCGGTCACCAGTAACCGCATCGCCGAGTCGCGCGAGCGCGCGCTGAGCATAGGTGCCCGGCGCGTCCCCAGCTCCCAAAATTACTTTCTGGTGAAGGCACGCGCGCAGGTGTTATCGCATGAGTCTGCCGTCGTTGCCGTCAAGCAAATAGAGTCCACCATTAGCGGACACCCCTCGGAATCGCCCGACGCCACCCAATATGGCTATTCGCTCGCGCTGATGCGTGCCGGCGAATCTGCCCGCGCCGTCCCCATCATGGAGGCGTTGTTGTCCAAAGATGAAGAGATGGTCGCCTATCACACGCTCGCCGCGCAGGTAAATCTGGCGGCCGGCAATCGCGAACGCGGCATGGCTATTTTTGATGAAGCCAACCGACTGTTCCCGCGCAACGTACCGCTCACGATGGCCTACTCCAACGGGTTGATGGAAGTCGAAGACCCGAAACGAGCCCACGAGGTCATGCTCGATCTGGTCAATAACATCCGCTACAACGAAGACCAGATTCGACTGCTGGCGCTGGCGGCAAGCTCAGAAGGCGACGACGCCAACGCCCACTACTACATGTCCGAATTCCACGTTTTGCGCGGCGAACTGTTCATGGCCGTCGATCAGCTCAAACTGGCGCTGGCATCACCTCGCATCCACGACTATCAAATTTCCCGGGCCGAAGCGCGGATGGAACAAATCCGCCAGTACCTGCCGAAACGCCGCAGCAGCCCACGCCCATCTGAATCCAACCGCGACCGCCAAAATCGTCGCTAAACGCTAATTCCAGGCCTTGCTATCTTCCCCTCGCGGTCAAATAGGACTAAAATAGTCCGCTATCGTTGATGTGGCCCCTCAGGCCGGGATTTGCAGCATGTTGCGGATGAGCAAAATGACCGATTACGGCACCTTGGTGCTGGCCCACATGGCGGCCGAACCCGGCCGAATCTTTAGCGCCAGTGACATCGCCGGCGAAACGGCCCTGGCGCTCCCCTCAGTACGCAAGCTACTCAAAATATTGAGCAAATCCGACCTCGTTGCCTCGTATCGCGGAGCGAGTGGCGGCTATGCGCTGGCGCGCAGCGCCGACCAGATCACCGCTGCCCAAATCCTGGACGCGCTTGAGGGTCCGGTGACCTTGACCGAATGCAGCGCCAGCGACAGCCAGTGTCGACTTGCGCACTCGTGTGGCGTGGGTCGCAGCTGGCAACACATCAACCGTCTCATTCGACAGTCGCTATGCGACATCTCGCTCGCGCAGCTGTGCGACGTCAATACGCTAAGCGTCAATTTTGCCCTGAGCGACGGCCTTGCCGCGCGCCCCAGCACTCCCTCTCAGTAAGGACATATCATGGCCAGCGCCAATAAAGACGTTGAACAGTTTGTTGAGAAAACCTACCAGCACGGGTTCGTCACCGACATCGAGTCGGAGACCATTCCGCCGGGTCTGGACGAAGACGTTATTCGCATGATTTCGGCAAAGAAAAACGAGCCGGAGTTTTTGCTCGAGTGGCGACTGAAGGCCTATCGCCGGTGGCTCAAAATGACGCCACCGAAGTGGGCACATCTTGGTATCGAGCCCATCGACTACCAGGCGATTTCCTATTTTTCTGCGCCGAAGTCCGAGAAGGACAAACCGCAGAGCCTCGACGAGGTGGATCCGAAGCTGCTGGAAACCTACGACAAACTCGGCATCCCTCTGCACGAGCGTGCGCGGCTGGCCGGTGTGGCGGTCGATGCTGTGTTTGACAGCGTTTCGGTCGCAACCACGTTCAAGTCCAAGCTGGCCGAAGCGGGCGTGATTTTTTGTTCCTTTTCTGAGGCGGTGCACAACCACCCTGAGCTCATCAAGGAATATCTGGGCAGCGTCGTCCCCCATTACGACAACTATTTTGCCGCCCTCAACTCGGCGGTGTTTACTGACGGGTCTTTCGTCTACATCCCCAAGGGCGTGCGTTGCCCGATGGAGCTGTCGACCTATTTCCGCATCAATGCGGCTAATACCGGGCAATTTGAACGTACGCTGATCATCGCGGCCGAAGGCAGCCATGTTAGCTATCTCGAAGGCTGCACGGCTCCCATGCGCGATGAAAATCAGTTGCACGCGGCGGTCGTTGAGCTGGTCGCGCTTAAAGACGCCAACATCAAATACTCCACGGTGCAAAACTGGTACCCGGGCGACGAGAACGGTGTTGGTGGTATTTACAACTTTGTCACCAAACGCGGCGAATGCCGCGGCGATCACAGCAAGATCTCATGGACCCAGGTTGAGACCGGTTCGGCCATCACCTGGAAGTACCCAAGCTGCGTGCTGCGCGGTGCAGGATCGGTGGGTGAGTTTTATTCGGTGGCGGTGACCAACAACTATCAGCAAGCTGATACGGGCACCAAGATGATTCACATTGGCCCGAACACGACCAGCACGATTGTCTCCAAAGGCATTTCGGCTGGCCATGCCCAGCAATCGTATCGTGGTCTGGTCAAGGTGCTGCCGACAGCCGATGGCGCGCGCAACTACGCACAGTGCGATTCGCTTTTAATGGGTGATAAGTGTGGTGCCCACACCTATCCGTACATCGAAGCAAAAAACAAAACGGCAAAGGTGGAGCACGAAGCCACCACGTCTAAAATTGGTGAAGATCAGCTGTTCTATTGTCGCCAACGCGGCCTGTCAGAAGAAGACGCCACCAATTTGATCGTCAACGGATTTTGTAAGGATGTTTTCAAGGAACTTCCCATGGAATTTGCAGTTGAGGCGCAGGCCTTGCTTAACGTCAGTCTTGAAGGAGCCGTCGGCTAATGACCACCCCACTGCTTAAGGTTTCTAATTTGCACGTCAGCATTGGCGATAAGGCCATTTTGAAAGGCCTCGATTTTCAGGTCGGCGCGGGCGAAGTCCATGCCATCATGGGCCCCAATGGTTCAGGTAAAAGTACGCTGGCGGCGATCCTTGCCGGTCGTGATGGCTACGACGTTACCCAAGGTGATGTCGTCTACGCGGGCGCTGACTTGCTCGAACTTGAACCCGAAGAACGCGCACGCGCGGGCGTCTTCCTGGCGTTTCAGTATCCCGTGGAAATACCGGGCGTCAACAACGCTTACCTGCTCAAGGCAGCGGTCAATGCCAAACGTACGTTCGAGGGCCAACCCGAACTCGACGCCTTTGAGTTCTTGAAAACGGTTAAGTCCAACATGGCGTACATGGAAATGGACGAAGCGTTTCTGTCGCGCGGTGTCAACGAAGGCTTCTCGGGCGGCGAGAAAAAGCGCAATGAAATTCTGCAGATGCTCATGCTCGAACCCAAGCTTGCGGTGCTGGATGAAACCGATTCCGGCCTCGACATCGACGCGCTCAAAGTGGTCGCAAAAGGTGTCAACCGACTGCGGGCGGCAGATCGCGGCATCGTCCTGGTAACGCACTATCAGCGCTTGCTCGATTACATCGAGCCGGACTTTGTGCACGTCCTTTCCGACGGCAAAATCGTCAAGTCAGGCAGCAAGGAACTTGCCCTTGAACTTGAAGAGCGCGGCTACGACTGGCTGCGTCGGGAGACAGCCTGATGAACGACGCACTGCAATCGGTCACCGGTGCACATGCCGCGATGCGCGATCGCGGCGCGCTGCCCGCGCCACTCACCGCGCGTCAGGACGCCGCACTCGCACGTTTTGTGCAAAAAGGGTTTCCTTCGCTGTCGGACGAAGACTGGCGCTATACCAACCTGCGTTCATTCAAGGACGCCCCGCTAACGGCGGCCAACGCCGGCAGCCGTTACGACGACAGCATTGCATTCGACGCATGGCACCTGCATGCCGATCCCGCAGCGCTGCGCATTGGCGGCAACGTGCCGCAAGGCATCAC
>CAYGSQ010000385.1:0-4154 GCA_964352435.1 uncultured Gammaproteobacteria bacterium
CAAAATGACCCGCACGCGTCTGGGCGAATTGATCGCCGACTTCAAGGCCGCGGGCGGCGAAGCCATGGAGGTCATCTCGGGTCTGCAGCAGTATGCGCAAACCCATGCGCTGGCCAAGCTGTGCGCCGAGGCACAACTTCTCGGCTCAAGCGGCTCGGATTTCCACCACCCGAAGCAACGCTGGGCGGATCTTGGGCGCGGACTGCGCATGCCGGGCAATGTCACGCCAGTCTGGTCACGGTGGCAATGATCCGCACGCCGCAACGTCGCCCATGAAAATGGATCGCGCACTGCGCATTGTCGCAGCACTTCTAATTATCGTCCTCCTGCTCGCGCTCTCTGCCGCCATGTTGTTTGTGAGCGAATCGGCGCTCAACGTATGGGCACGTCTGGAGCAGGGCCCGCTCGCGCTTCAATACGCGTTCGTAGGTGCGGGTATCGCCATCATTACGCTGTGCATCTGGCTGGTATTTCGCTTCGTCGTACCACGGCGCGCGGCGACCAAGCCTGCGGCGGAGCCGCTGTCTCGGGAGCAGCTAAACGCACGGATCGAACAGGCGGATCAGCAGGGCAGCTCGACCGGTGCGGCGAGTGCCGAGCTGCAGGAGCTTGAACGACGACGCGACACCAACACCGTTCATTTGTGCGTATTCGGGGAGGTCAGCGCGGGGAAAAGTACGGTCATTAACGCCTTGCTGCCCAACGCAGATGTCGCCACCTCGCCGGTCGGCGGTTCAACGGTCGATATTCGCCAGTACCGCTGGGCGGGCGAGCAACACGGTTCCGTCATTTTGACCGACGTGCCCGGCACCGGATCCGCCGGCGACAACCTCGATCGCATTGCACGCGAGGAGGCGCTGCGGGCACATGTCGTGCTGTATATCTGCGACGGCGATCTGACGCGACAACAGATGCAGTCGCTGCGCGAGCTCCACGCACTTGATAAGCCCACCGTGCTGGTGCTCAACAAGATGGATCGTTACGACGAGAAAGCGCGTCGCACGGTTGTCAAGAAATTGCAGGAGCGCGTCACATCGCTGGGCAAAACCGGCATGCGTACCGCCGTCGTGACCGTGGCGGCCGGCGGTGAAGAAACCGTGACCGTCGTCGATGCCAACGGCAAAGAACAGCAGCAAGTCCGCACCCGCGCCCCGGATCTGGGCAGCTTGAAACTGGCCGTGCGTGAAATGCTGGCGCGCGACCCGCAAGTACTCACAACGCTACGCGATCAGTCGGTTTTTCGTCTGGCTGCAGAAAAGCTCGAAGAGGCTCAGGCGACGTATCGGGAGCAACGCGCGGACGCACTGGTGCGCGGCTATACCAAAAAGGCCGTCGTTGGCGCTTTGGCCGCCATCAGCCCGGGGTCTGACATCGTCATTCAAGGCTATCTGGGCACCGCCATGACGCGCGATTTGTGCGCGCTGTGGGGCACCTCTGTGCGCGATATGGATGTCGAGGAATTCCTCGATCTGAGCCAGGGCCGCGTCGGCAAGGCCCTCCCGTTGTCGCTGGCGGTCGCGGGCAATGGCTTGAAGGCGTTTCCGGGCATCGGCACTGTGGCAGGTGGCTTGGTGCACGCAGTGGCGTA
Organism: uncultured Gammaproteobacteria bacterium; assembly: GCA_964352435.1. GTDB lineage: Bacteria > Pseudomonadota > Gammaproteobacteria > Steroidobacterales > JBCCMA01 > JBCCMA01. The sequence goes on from CAYGSQ010000385.1 coordinate 1,589, forward strand.
TGGTCTGATCTTCGATGCGCTCGGTCGCTCCCTGGCCGTATCACTGGCCGAACGCGGCGAACTGGTTCCCGCCGCCGCCGCGAGCTCTTTTGAGGGCACAATTAATGAGCATATGGAAAAAGGTGTTCGGCGGGTGGCTCAGCTCGCCCTCGAGCGCCCCCGCGACGACCAGCAGTGACGGTGATCGTCATCTGACGCTGGCGCGTGAGAGCCTGCGTGAGTTGATCGAAGATCCGCGTCTGCCCGGGACAGTGCGCAAGACACTGGCGGGCGACTATGCCTCCGTCAAAGCCATGCTCGACAAGCTTGAAAATGGGCATGTCCACATTGCCGCCTTTGGTCGCGTCAGTACGGGCAAATCTTCATTGCTCAATGCGCTGCTCGGTGAGTCGCGCTTCAGCGTCAGTCCATTGCACGGCGAGACCACGCAGGCGGATATGGGGCAGTGGACAGAAATCCAGGCGCAGGGCGTGTTCTTTATCGACACGCCGGGCATCGATGAGGCGGATGGTGACGTGCGCGAAGACCTGGCCCGCGAAGTGGTGGGGCGCGCCGACCTGGTGTTGTTTGTGGTGGACAGCGACCTGACGAGCAGTGAACTCGCCGCACTGAAAATGTTGAGCACATTGTCGCGCCCCATACTGCTTGTGCTCAACAAATCGGACCGCTATTCGGACACCGATCTGGCAGCCTTGCTGACCTCGTTAACCGCCCACAGCAAAGGGTTGGTCGATCCCCGCAATATTGTCGTCGCCGCGGCCGATCCGTCACCGCAGACGGTGGTGACCGTCAATGCTGACGGCCGCGAGGTGGAAACGAAGCGCCCACGTCCGGTCGACATCGAGGCCTTGCGCGAACGCTTGTGGCGCGTGCTCGACAAGGAAGGTAAAACGCTCGCCGCATTGAATGCCAGCCTGTTTGCCGGTGACCTGAGCGACAAGGTAGGCCAACGCATTCTCGAGGCCAAGCGTGCGCTGGCTGAAAAAGTGGTGCGCATGTACTGCCTGGCCAAGGGTCTCGCCGTGGCGGTCAATCCTATTCCAATAGCCGACTTGTTTGCCGCGGCGTTCATCGACATCGGCATGGTGCGTCATTTGTCGCGCCTGTACGGGTTGCCGTTGAGCGACCGCGAGGCCGGCTCCATTGTCAAAGTGGTCATCGGGCAGGCCGCCGCGCTGATGGGCACGGTGTGGGCAGTACATTTGGCGTCCAGTGCGCTTAAGGTAGGTACCGGTGGACTGTCGACACTGGTCACCGCCAGCGCGCAAGGGGCCATCGCGTGGTACAGCACCTACGTGGTTGGCAAAGTCGCCGATCAGTATCTGGCCGCCGGCAAGTCCTGGGGTGACGGCGGGCCCAAGCAGGTGGTGCAGGACATTCTCGACAGCCTGGATCGTGACTCGGTGCTGGCTGAAGCACGGGACGAAATTCGCGCTCGCTTGTCGGCGCGTTCATAAACTATTGGAGTCGTCATGGCGATCACACTCACGGACAACGAACTACGCGTTCTGGGCTCGCTACTCGAAAAACAGGTGACCACGCCCGATCAGTACCCACTGACGCTCAAGGCCTTGATGAATGCGTGCAATCAAAAGAGTAACCGCGAACCGGTCATGAGTCTGTCGGAAAATGAGGTGCGTGAAACCGTCGCGTTGCTGGAGAAGCAATACTTCCTGAGCAAACGCACCGAGTACGGCAGCCGGGTTTCGAAGCATCGTCAGCGGTTTTGCAACACCGAATTCGGCAAGCTGGCGTTTGAGCCGTCTGAGTTGGCCGTGATGACTATGCTTATGTTACGCGGCCCGCAAACACCGGGTGAATTACGCAGCCGCAGCGGACGACTGCATATCTTCGATACCGTTGACGATGTTCACGCGACACTCGATGGACTGGCAGCGCGCGAAGACGGCCCCTTTGTGGTTCGGCTTGAACGTGAACCCAATCGGCGCGACTCCTGCTATGCGCATTTGCTGGGCTATGAAACGCCAACGGCCGCCACGACCGACGAACCGCCGCGCAGTCAGTCGGCTGCGGCCGCCACCGTTTCAGCCGCCGCGCTTGAAGCACGCGTGAGCAAGCTGGAGCGGGAAATGCAGCAACTCAAGGAAAGCCTGGGCATCGACACCAACGACGCTACGGACGACTAAGCGTCCGGCTAGGCCATCACTGCGGGCGCACGAATACGCGTGGCAGCATCAACATCAAGATCAAACCGGCGACCATGCCGCCGAGGTGGGCGAAATGTGCGACCACGGGCAGCTTGCCGGTCAGTCCGAGCAAAAGTGCCGCGACGCCGTAAATGAGGGCCAGAGAGCTCGCGCGCATGGGTATCGGTGGGACCAGCGGCACCACAATTTCTCGCGGATAGGCGAGGGCGAATGCCAGCAACAGACCAAACACGCCACCCGACGCGCCCACCACGGGACCGCGACCGAAACCAAGCTCGCCGAACGCCAGTTGCATCAGGCCCGCGCCGATGATGCACAGCGCGTAGTAGATCAAGAAACGAGCGCCGCCCCACAAGCGCTCCAATACGTTTCCAAACATCCACAGGGCGAGCAAATTG
>CAYGSQ010000386.1:0-4151 GCA_964352435.1 uncultured Gammaproteobacteria bacterium
CGTTTGCGCCGGCGTCAGTCGGTAATGTCGGTGTCGGGTTTGATCTCCTCGGTTTGGCTCTGGACGGTCCGGGTGATATCGTTGAAGCGTGGCGTACGTCGCAACCGGGCGTGGTAATCGAGGCGATTGAAGGGGTTGAAATGTCGTTACCCCTCGCGCCGGAAAAAAACACGGCGGGGCGCGTGGCGCTGACGCTGCTTGAGGATGCAAACGCGACCTATGGTGTTGCGCTCAAGATTGAAAAGGGCATTGCGCTTGGCTCCGGTATGGGCGGCTCAGCGGCATCCGCGGTGGCCGCGGCCGTGGCCGTCAATGCGCTGCTCGATCAACCACACGCCCATAGTGATTTGCTGTACTACGCGCTGTGCGGCGAGGCGGTCGCGAGCGGCGCCAGGCATGCTGATAACGTCGCACCCTGTCTATTGGGTGGCCTGGTGTTGGCACCGGCTGGCGATGACGCCGTGTCGTTACCTGTGCCCAAGGGCCTGCGCTGTGTGGTGGGACGGCCGAACATCGAATTGACGACGCGCGCGGGGCGCGCGGTATTGCGCGATCACTACACGCTTGGCGAGTGGGTTACCCAAGCCGGCCATCTGGCCGCGTTTGTCGATGCCTGTCATCGCAATGATCGTGCTGCAATCAAAGCGCATTTGCTCGATACACTGATCGAGCCCCAACGCAAAGGCGCGATCACCGGCTTTGATCAGGTACGCGATGCCGTACTGCAGGCCGGCGCTTTGGCGTGCTCTATTTCAGGCAGTGGACCGGCCATGTTTGCCTGGTGTGACGAGCATGATGCCGATGCGGTCGTCGCGGCCTTCTCCCAGCAGTTTCAAGCGGTAGGCTGCGAGTGCGAAATCGTCAATTCAATATTGAGCGCGCCGGGTGCGCGTCTCCTTTAGTGAGGGCCTGAACACCATGCGCTTTTTGAGTACGCGAGCAGATGCTGCGCCGACGTATTGTTCTGCCAGTCAGGCCATCGTGCGCGCACTTGCCGACGACGGAGGTCTGTACGTGCCCGAGAAAATGCCGCAAGCCGATTTGTCGGGCATTGGCGATGAGTCGCTGGCCGTCGTAGCGGCCCGTTTTCTGGCGCCGTTTTTCGTCGGTGATCCGCTGGCCGATCAGCTCAAGGATATTTGCGCGGAGGCGTTTGACTTTCCGATCGTGCTAGCCGAATTGCCATCGGACTCGATCAGCATTCTCGAACTGTTTCACGGTCCAACCGCGGCATTTAAAGACTTCGGCGCCCGTTTTCTGGCGGCCTGTTTTGCTCGTCTGGAAGCGTCAAAGGATGATCCGCTGACCATCTTGGTGGCGACCTCAGGTGACACGGGTGGCGCCGTTGCGGCGGCGTTTCACGGACGCGAGGGCGTGGCGGTAGACGTGTTGTTTCCGCGCGGGCAGGTGTCACCACGACAGGAGCGACAGCTGACCTGCTGGGGCGGCAATATTCGAGCTTTCCGCGTGGACGGCCCGTTTGATGCCTGCCAGGCACTGGTCAAGCAGGCCTTTGTCGATGATGGTCTGAACGCCAAACGGCGCTTGTCGTCGGCCAACAGCATCAATTTGGGCCGGCTGCTGCCGCAAGCCGCGTACTACGTGTGGGCCAGTCTCAAAGTGCGCCGCGAGCGCGGCGTTGATGCCAGTTTTGTTATCCCGACAGGCAACCTTGGCAACGGACTGGCGTGCGTGTGGGCGATGCGTGCGGGTGCGCCTATCGGGCGCATTCATTTTGCGAGTAACGACAATCGATCGGTGCCCGAGTTTTTTGGTGGTCAGTCGTGGCGTCCGCGCGCGAGCGTCGCGACGCTTGCGAATGCGATGGACGTTGGCAATCCCAGCAACATGGAACGTCTGCGTCAGCTTTACGGCGACGATGATCAATTGCGTCAGCATTACAGTGCCAGTCACGTTGACGACGCCGCCATCGCGCAACAAATCGTGCGCGACGCGCAGCGGCGTGGTCAGGTTTTTTGTCCGCACACGGCAACGGCGATGTACGCATACGATCATCATCTGTCACGCTCAAATCTGCGCGAGCATGTGGTCATCGTTGCAACCGCGCATCCGGCTAAATTCGAAACGGTGGTTGAACCCTTGATCGGACATGCCGTGCCGGTGCCGGCTAATTTGCAGGCGCTTCTGGAACTGCCCAATCATTGCGTGGATATACCCGCGCAGCTTGACGCCTTGCTGGCGCACTACGACTAGATCCTGAATGGCTCGGCAGGCGCTTGTATGGCCGAAGAAACTCGATAAAAACAACGCGCTTGCAGCGCGTATCTGTGCTGCGTGTAACGCCATGACAGCGCTCATTCGTAGCGCGACCGACACGCCTGTGCAATAGTTCGCCGAACTTCCTCGCGACGGTTCCATCCATGCCTCAACTCGACCCGTCAGTACTTATTGCGCTTGCCGCGATTGTGGCCATGCTCCTCGGCATTGGTGCCTTTGTGTGGTTCCAGCCCGCGCGTCGACGCGAACGTGAGTTACGTAAAACACTGCGTCTTATCGGTGCCGAAACGCTCACCTCGATTGTGGTGCCGGACGGTGTTGATGGTGAAATCCAAATCGATCTGGTTGCGCTGACCAATCGCGGTTTGCTTGTGCTCGAGGTCAAGCGTGTGGAGGGTACGGTCTTTGGTGGTGTGTCGGTCGATAGCTGGACGGCGCTGACGCCGCGCTCGCGCGTTGCCTTCAACAATCCTCTGGATTTGCTCGGTCGTCGTATGGTGGCGTTGCGCACGCTTTTCGGTGACGACGTGCCCGTTGATGGACGGGTGGTGCTGGTGGGCAATGTGACGCTGGGCGCCGACTTGCCCGCGACGGTGACCACGCCTGCGACGTTGTTGGCGGAATTTGCCCCCGCCGCAAAACGACCGGATCGCGCTCAGGTTAGCGCCTTTTATCCACATTGGGACCGTCTGCGCCAGCAGGCAACGACTTAGGTGGCCAAACATCCAATGCCCCGGTTTCTAACGCTGTCGCTAGTCGCCGTCTGGCTCGGCGGCTGCGCCAGCACCTCGTCTGTGACCAATCTCGATTTGTATGGCGAGCGCTTTGTGCATCTTGCGCTCGAACTTGGTCAGCATGATGCAGACTATGTGGACGCCTATCACGGACCGGAACAGTGGCAGCGTGAGGCGCGAGAAGCGCAGCGGAGTTTGCCCCAGATACGTGCCGGGGCCGATGCGGCGGCTGTGACGCTGCGCAGGGCAAAGATGTCGCGCCCACGCGATGAGCAACGACGCGTCTATTTGGCGCGGCAATTTGAGGCGTTGTCGTTTCGAACCCGCATGTTACTCGGTGAGCGCTTCAGTTTTGATGAGGAGTCGCGCGGGCTCTATGACGCTGTCGCGCCACGCTACGATGCGGCCTTTTTTCAAGCCACGCTCGACCAGCTTGATGCGGCCTTGCCCGGAGACGGAGATGTCGCGCAGCGCTATCAGCGCTTTAGAGATCAATTCGTTATTCCGCCGCGGAATCTCGACCGCGTCTTTGCTGCTGCCATCGACGAGTGTGCACGACGCACGCGGGCCAGACTGACCTTGCCCGATGATGAGTCGTTTACTGTTGAGCACGTTACGGACAAGCCGTGGAGCGCGTACAACTGGTTTCAGGGTGATGCGCGCAGCCTGATTCAGATTAATACCGGTATTCCCATTTACATCGATCGGGCCGTCGACCTTGCGTGTCACGAGGGTTATCCAGGCCATCATGTGTATAACACTTTGCTTGAGAAGCGCTTGCTCAATGACTTGGGCTGGATAGAGTTTTCCATTTTGCCGTTGTTCAGCCCCACCGGGCTAATTGCTGAGGGCAGTGCAAACTACGGCATCGTAATGGCCTTTCCAGGCAATCAGCGAATTGCCTATGAACGCGATACGCTCTTTGCTATGGCCGGTCTTGATGGCGCGGGTGCCGACAAGTATTACGCCGTGCAGGCCATGACTGAAAAACTGTCTTACGCGGGTAACGAAGCGGCGCGGCGCTATCTTGATGGCGAAATCGACGGCGCGGAGGCTGTCAGATGGCTTGAGCGCTATGCCCTGATGTCGTTGGAACGTGCGCAGCAGCGCGTGCAGTTTATCGATAAATATGGCGCATACGTCATCAACTACAACTTGGGTCGCGACATGGTGGCGGCC
>CAYGSQ010000387.1:0-4149 GCA_964352435.1 uncultured Gammaproteobacteria bacterium
TGCCGGCGTCCGCCCGGTCTCCCAGCACCCAAGACAGCGCGGCGAGTAAAAGGCTCTTGCCCGCGCCGGTCTCACCGGTGAGAACGGTCATGCCCTTGCCAAACTCCAGCGCGATGTCCTCGGCAATGGTGAAGTTGCGAATGTTCAGGTCGAGTAGCAAGGCGTCAGCTCCGGTCGTTGGGCCCGGCACGACCCCACGCAAGTTTGCTGCGCAAAATGCGGAAGTAGTCGTAATCGCGCGGGTGAAAAAGACGTACGCGTTCGGCCGCGCGGTCGATGTGCAACGTGTCGCCTGCGCGCATGTCGGCCAATAGCTGGCCGTCGGCCATGATCTGCGCGCGGCTGACTGCCGGCTCGATGATGCGCAGGCTCAGCTGCGCACTGGCAGGTACCACGACGGGGCGGTCGCTAAGCGTATGCGGACATATCGGCACCATGGCAATGGCATCGAGTCCCGGCGCCATGATCGGTCCGCCGCCGGACAGGGCGTAGGCGGTGGAGCCTGTGGGCGTAGTCACAATGAGACCGTCACCGCGGTGACTGTTTACATAGGTGCCGCCCATATGCACTTCGACCTCGAGCATGCGGCCGACGTCGAACTTCTGTACGACGATGTCATTCAGGGCAATCGCATGATCCTGTGAACCGTCGGCACGGGCGATGCGCGCATTGAGCATCAGGCGCGACTCTTCAAGGTAGTGACCGGCCAGAATGTCGCCCAGAGCGCTGGCGGCGTCTTCCGGGCTGATGTCGGCCAGGAATCCGAGGCGCCCGCGATTGATGCCCACTAACGGCGTGTTGGTGCGTGCAGCCAGATTGGCGGCGTCAAGCATGGTACCGTCACCGCCGATGGCCACCAGCAAGTCGCAGTTTTCGCCCATGGTCTCACGGGTCATGGCGTCGGCGCCGTGCAAGGTGGCAATGGGGCCGCTCTCGTCCACTTGCACGCTGAGCCCGCGCGCCATAAAAAACGCCCGCAGGCGATCGCTGGTTTCGCCAACCAGCGCATCCCAGGAACGCGCCATAAGGCCGACCGTTTGCAGCGGTTGGCGGGCGGCGACAGGGTCAGTTGAGTTCAAAGCGTGATTCTCTGGCTTGACAGTGATTCGAAGCGGTTGATAGCGTTCGTTTTAGCACTCGTGCTGACACAGTGCCAACGCCATTTTACGGACCAAAGCGGCAATTGCATATGCCGCGCCAGCGTAAACCCCGGCACCGATGCGGCCGTCTCACACTGACAGCGTACCAACATGACCTCATCGCCCGACTCACAACAGCTCGACGAGCGCGCAAGATTACTGCTTAAGACCTTGGTCGAGCACTATATCGTCGATGGCCAACCGGTCGCATCGCGCAGATTGTCGAAAGCCTCAGGCAGTCGATTTAGCCCGGCTACCGTGCGCAATGTGATGGCCGATCTGGAAGAACTCGGCTTTATTCGCGCGCCACATACCTCGGCTGGGCGCATTCCCACGGTCAAAGGCTACCGCTGTTTCGTCGATACGATGGTCGCGGTGCAGCCCATGACCGCGCAGGAAATCGGTCATTTCGAGCGCGAACTGGGTCTGGATAAACTTCATTCGGCCAAAGATGTCGCGCGTGCGGCGTCGGGTCTTCTGTCCAGTCTGACGCACCTGGCCGGTGTCGTAACGGTGCCCAAGCGGTCGCGCTCCCAGCTGCGTCAAATCGAATTTCTGCGCCTTGGTGAGAAGCGTGTACTGGCGATTCTCGTCTTTGAGGGGCAAGAGGTACAAAACCGCGTCGTTAATACAGACCGCGATCTCAATGAGTCAGAGCTGCGCCAGGCCGCCAACTACCTGACCGAAAAGCTCGTCGGCAACGGCGTCGAAGGCGTGCGTGCGGGTTTGATCGAGGCGCTGAACGAGACCCGCAGCACCATGAACGGGATGATGATTGACGCCGTATCGCTGGCCCAGCGCGTGTTTGAAGAGCGCGATCGCGACAATGGCGAATTTGTCGTGGCCGGCGAGACCAACCTGATGGACGTGCAGGAGCTGTCCAATGTGCAGCGTTTGCGCGGCCTGTTCGATGCGTTTAATGAGCAACGTGACATCCTGCATTTGCTGGATCAGAGCCTGACGGCCGATGGCGTCGAGATCTTTATTGGCGAGGAGTCGGGGCACCAGTTGCTGGACGATTGCTCGGTCGTAACGTCCCCATATCGGGTTGGCGACGAGATCGTGGGTGTGTTGGGGGTGATTGGCCCGACGCGCATGGCGTACGAGCGCGTCATACCGATCGTTGATGTGACCGCCCGATTGGTCGCCGCAGCCTTGAATTCCAAGTCCTGAATCCCCACATCGCGACCCAGCGTCCTGTTTCGCAAAACACTTCAGCGAATTAGCGAAACAGGACACTCGTCGCTCAAGCCACTGGCATCGCGCCGCCCACGCCGACATAATGGGCGGCTTTGGCGTTTACCGAACTTGTTGAGAATAATTCGTTAAGTCTATGAGTACAGAAGAAAACATTACCCCGATCGACGCGGCCGAGCCGGCCGAGAACGTGGCGGCTGAGGCCGCAGGCAGCGCGCCCGCGGAAGAACCTACCGTCGAGTCGCTGACCGCAGCGCTCGAAAAGGCGCGCGAAGAGGCACATACCAATTGGGAACGCTGCTTACGCACCGCCGCGGAAATGGAAAATGTCCGCAAGCGGGCCGCCCGCGACGTTGAGCACGCCAACAAATTTGCCGTGGAGCGTTTTGCGCGCGAAATGCTCGGCGTACGCGACAGCCTGGAGATGGGCATCGCGGCCACCAGCGACAACCCGGATCTGGCCGCCCATACCGAAGGCTCCAGGATGACGCTGCGCACATTCGACCAGGTGCTGGAAAAATTTGGCGTCGTCACGCTTGATCCGACCGGCGAAGCCTTCGATCCGACGCTGCACGAGGCGATGGCCGCGCGTCCACAAGAGGGCGTTGAGTCCGGCACGGTACTCGAGGTCGTGCAAAAGGGTTTTGAGCTCAACGGACGGCTCTTGCGGGCTGCTCGTGTGTTCGTTGCCCAATAATTCAGACGCGGCACCCTTGAAGGCTGCCGCGGCGCCCCAAATATTAAAGACAACTATTTAACAGCCTTAGCGCTTTTTCGGAGTAAATATCATGGCCAAGATTATTGGGATCGACCTGGGGACGACCAACTCCTGCGTTGCAGTGATGGATGGCGACACCACCAAGGTGATCGAAAACAGTGAAGGGGATCGCACCACGCCGTCGATCGTTGCCTTCACCAAAGACGACGAAGTTCTGGTGGGCCAGCCGGCCAAGCGCCAGGCCGTCACCAATCCACAGAACACGCTGTACGCGGTCAAGCGACTCATCGGTCGCCGTTTCGACGACGCCGTCGTACAAAAAGACATCGACATGGTGCCGTACAAAATTGTAAAGGCCGACAACGGCGATGCCTGGGTGGAAGCTCAGGGCAAAGCCATCGCGCCGCCGGAAGTCTCGGCCCGCGTCCTCATGAAAATGAAGAAGACGGCCGAAGATTATCTGGGCGAAGAAGTCACCGAAGCCGTGATTACGGTGCCGGCTTACTTCAACGACTCGCAGCGTCAGGCGACGAAAGACGCCGGCCGTATTGCGGGCCTGACCGTCAAACGAATCATTAATGAGCCCACCGCCGCGGCCCTGGCCTACGGCATGGACAAGAAACGCGGTGATCGCAAGATTGCGGTGTATGACCTCGGTGGCGGTACGTTCGATATCTCGATTATCGAAATCGCGGAAATTGACGGTGAGCACCAGTTTGAAGTGCTGGCTACCAATGGCGACACGTTCCTCGGTGGTGAAGACTTTGACATGCGCGTCATCAACTACCTGGCCGACGAGTTTGAGAAAGAAAGCGGCATGGATGTACGCAGCGATCCGCTGGCCATGCAGCGCCTTAAGGAAGGCGGCGAAAAGGCCAAGATCGAACTGTCGTCCTCGCAGCAGACCGAAGTCAGCCTGCCGTACATCACGGCCGACGCCAGCGGGCCAAAGCATCTGAACATCAAGTTGACGCGGGCCAAGCTTGAGTCGCTGGTCGAGGATCTGGTCAAGCGCACCATCCCGCCATGTAAAACGGCACTGACCGATCCAGGACTGTCGGTGGGTGAAATTGACGACGTCATCCTGGTAGGTGG
>CAYGSQ010000388.1:0-866 GCA_964352435.1 uncultured Gammaproteobacteria bacterium
ATCCGGGTCCACGTCGGCGCCGTCGGTTGAATCATCATCGACCGGCGCCGACGTGGACCCGGATAACGACGGCCCGGGCAACAACTCGCCACCGACGCCCGCCACGTTTGCCGAGGTGCCGGAAATTGGCACGGCCAAACAGATTACGGCTGGCCCGACGAGAAATGGCGACGGCAGCTTCACACTGACCTATTCGGTCCTCGTTGAAAACACCGGCGATGTCACGCTGACCGGTGTGCAGCTCACCGACGATCTGGCCACGACCTATGCCAGCGCCACCGCGTTCAGCGTTGCTAATCCGGTCAGTGCAGATCTAACCGTTAACGGCGGCTTTGACGGTGACGCCAATCAAAACCTGCTGGCCGGTACGGATACGCTGGCGGCGGGTGCTACGGGCACAGTGACCTTTGATGTGACCGTCACACCAGGCGCCGATCTAGGTCCGTATAACAACACGGCCAATGCCAACGGCACCTCACCTGCCGGGACCGACGTCAACGATGCGTCGACCGATGGCGCGGATGTCGATCCGGACAGTGACGGACCGGGTAACAACTCAACGCCGACGCCAGCCACCTTCGCCGAGACGCCTGAAATCGGCGTGGCAAAAGCGATCACCAGCGCGCCGGTCAATGACGGTTTGGGTAACTTCACGCTCGACTACACGATTCGCGTCGACAACACGGGTGATGTGGCGCTGAACGCCCTGCAGGTCACCGATGATTTAGCAACGGTGTTTGCCGCCGCGACGTCGTTCAGTGTCGATGCGATCAGCAGTCCGACGCTGACCGTTAACGCCGGCTTTAACGGCGACGCGGATCAAAATCTGTTGGCCGGGACCGATACGCTCGAGCCGTCTGTCCGCG
>CAYGSQ010000388.1:876-4147 GCA_964352435.1 uncultured Gammaproteobacteria bacterium
GTCCGCGGCACGATCGTCATCACGCTCACGGTGACGCCGGGTGGCAACCTTGGCCCCTACGACAACACGGCCACGGGCAGCGGCACCTCGCCAGGTGGCACGCCGGTTACCGATGTATCGCAATCCGGTGCCAACGTTGATCCGGACTCGAACGGTGATCCAACAGACAACAATGACCCGACACCGGTCAGCTTTAATGAAGAACCGGGCCTTGGCGCGGCGAAACAACTCACGTCCGGCCCAACCAGCAACGGCGACGGTACGTTCTCGCTGGTCTACACAATATTGATTGAGAACACCGGCGACGTCGCGTTGAGCGGTGTCCAGATTGACGAAGATTTTGATACGACGTTTTCGACCGCCTCATCGTATGTCGTCGGCCTGCCCGTCAGTGGCACGCTCACTGTCAACGCCGGCTTCGACGGCAGCGTCGATACCAACGTGCTTGACGGTACCGATACACTGGCGCTCGCTGCGACGGCCAGTGTCGACATACCGGTCACCGTAACGCCGGGTGCCAATCTCGGCCCGTATGAAAACGAAGCGACCGCGCAGGGCACCTCGCCGGCCGGTACTCCGGTGTCGGATATTACGACCAACGGCGCGGATCCGGATCCGGATGCGGACTCCGATCCGGGCAATAACTCAACACCAACACCGGTGACGTTTGTCGAGTCACCTGAAATAGGCGTGGCCAAAGAGGTGGTGGGTGTACCGACCAATAACGCCGGGGTTTACACCATCGTCTATGACGTGTTGATCGAAAACACCGGCGACGTTGATCTGAACAGTGTGCAGGCCACCGACAATCTGGGTACGACGTTTGGCGCGGCTGACAGCTTTACGGTCGTCAGTGCGACGAGCGCAGACTTTGCGACCAACGCCGGCTTCAACGGTGTGGGTAACCAGAATCTGCTGACCGGCGCTGACACACTTGCGGCCGGTGCGTCCGGTACCGTTCGTCTTACCGTGCGCGTGACGCCAGGGGCGAATCTCGGACCGTACAACAACACCGTCAACGCCAGCGGCCAGTCGCCAACCAGTGCACCGGTGACCGATGTGTCGACCGATGGCAACAACGTCGATCCTGACGCGGACGGCCCGGGCGACAACAGCGTGCCGACACCGGTCACGTTTGCAGAAGATCCGGAAATTGGTGTGGCCAAGACGGTGTCTGCAGGCCCGGTAAATAACGCGGACGGCACGACCGATGTGACGTACACGCTGACCGTAGAAAACACCGGCGATGTGCCGCTGCAAAGTGTGCAGGTCACCGATGATCTGACCGCGACGTTTGGCGCGGTCGTATTTGCCGTGCAGCAGGTGTCAACCTCCACCGGTCTGTCGCCCAACGTGGCGTTCGACGGTGACGGGACGCAGAACCTGCTGGCCGGTGCCGATACGCTGGCCGTGGGTGCCAGCGAAACGGTCTCGATCGTTGTGCGGATTACCCCGAACGGCGCGTTGGGACCGTTTAACAACAGCGCACAGGCAACCGCACAGTCGGCAGCCGGCACCGGTGTTACGGATGATTCAACCGACGGTACCGACGTCGATCCGACGCCGGACGGTGATCCGACCAACGACACCAGTCCCACGCCACTGACGCTGACCGAGATGCCGCAGATCGGCATCGCGAAAACCGTGTCCAGCGCGCCGGTCGCGAACAATGACGGCACGTTCACGTTGACCTATACGCTCACGGTGGAAAACCTGGGCGACGTGGAGCTGCGCTCAGTGCAGGTAACTGACAACCTGGCGACGACTTTTGCAGGCGCAACGTCGTTCAGCGGCGTGTCGGCGAGCAGCACCGATTTTGCAACCAGCGGTGCCTACGACGGCGATGCCAGTCCCGCGCTGCTGTCCGGACTCGATACGCTGGCCGTGGGTGCCAGTGGCACGATTGACGTCACCGTCACCGTGGCACCGGGTGCGAACCTCGGCCCCTACAACAACAGTGCTTCGGCCGCGGGCCAGAGCCCGTCCGGTCTGCCCGCCACCGATGATTCGGTGGACGGCACGGTGCCCGACTTCGACGGTAACGGCGACCCAAACAACGACACATCGCCAACACCGGTAGCGTTTGTCGAGATGCCTGAAATTGGTTTGGCCAAGAGTGTCAACGGCGCGCCGATCAACAACGGCGACGGCACGTTTACGCTTACCTATACGTTGACCGTCGACAATATCGGTGACGTGGCCGTGGCGTCGCTGCAGGTTAGCGACGACCTCGATGCCACGTTCGCTGGCGCGACCTATGTGGTTGACAGCACGGTGAGTACAGATTTCACCGTGGACGCCGGTTTCGACGGCAGCGGCACGCAAACCTTGCTCGCCGGTAGCGACACGCTGGTGCCCGGCGCGAACGGGACCATCAATGTCACGATCACCGTAACGCCTGCGCCGGGTGCGCTGGGTCCGTTTGATAACACCGCAACGGTGACCGGTGCATCGCCGGCCGGCATGCCGGTGAGTGACCTGTCGCAGTCCGGTGCGAACGTCGACCCCGATGGTGATGGCGATCCGGGCAACAACTCGGATCCGACGCCGGTCAGCTTCAGCGAGGCACCGCAGATTGGCGCAGCCAAGTCGTTGACGGGCGCGCCGACCAGCAACGGTGACGGCACGTTTGATCTGACCTATACCGTCACAATCGAAAACCTGGGCGATGTCATTCTAGGCTCTGTGCAGGTGGTGGAAGATTTCGACACGACCTTCGCCGTGGCCGATGCGTACGCAGTACAGAGCGTCACCAGTACGGACTTCACCGCCAACGGTGCGTTTGATGGCAGTGCCAACACCAACGTGCTCGATGGTAGCGACGCCCTGGCAATTGGCGCGAGCGGCACCATCGATATCGTCGTGCGGGTGACGCCGGGCTCCGAACTGGGCCCGTATGAAAATGCCGTGCAGGCCACCGGTACGTCGCCGGCTGGCACACCCGTGTCGGACGATTCCACCGACGGTCTCGATCCGGACCCTGACGCGGACAACAACCCGGGCAACAACGCCGATCCGACGCCCGTGACGTTCAGCGAAACGCCACAGATCGGCGCTGCGAAAGCCGTGTCTTCATTACCGATTAGTAACGCAGACGGTACGTTCACGCTGACCTACACGGTCACCGTGGAAAACACCGGCGATGTCACGCTTGCCGCCGTCCAGGTGACCGAGTCACTGGCGACCACCTTTGCGGGCGCGACGGCGTTTAGCAATCCGATCGTTACCAGTGCCGACTTCGCGCCTAATCCAAACTTTGACGGGGATGCGG
>CAYGSQ010000389.1:0-837 GCA_964352435.1 uncultured Gammaproteobacteria bacterium
ACTCCCTGGAGGTGTGGAAGAAGACGCGTCCACAACGCCCGGCGGCGCGTCGCAGCCACTGGCCGCGATCAGGAAAAGTGCACAGGCGATAAATCGACGCATCGAACGCTCGCGGACCGCATCAAACTGGGAGCAAGTATATCAGCGTCCCAGCAACGTGTCGGCGCGCGCCTCCAGACCGCCGAGCACCTGATCAAGGCCACGGTCTACGTAGTCCATACCGTGTCGTGCGACGGACTCGCCGAGCGTATCCCCAGCCCCGGTAAGCACTGGGTCTGCACGAAATTCGTTGTATGCCCCGCGGTATGCTGCGGCGCGTCCTGCTGCCGTGGCCACCGTTTCACTGCCCGGCGGGGCATACCAGGGGAGATTTTCCGCCGCGGCATCAGTGGCCGCAATGCTCGCGTCCATCCGATCGAGAATCTGGTCGGCACGCGTGGCAATACCATTGGGGCCAACAAATTCAGCCGCAGCCTGTGCGGGTGTTGCATTATTTGCATCCAGCGCGTTCAGCGCGACCGGCTGACCGACTGCTTCGGCCATGGACAAGAGATCGGCACCCTGCGCGTTCGCCAGCACGCCAAAGTCGCCAATCGAGCCGACCCGCTGCTGCACTTGATCCGCGACAAACGGATTGGTCGCCACGCCGGCAGCGAAGCGCACAACGCCACCAATTTGCTCTGCACGCTGCGGATCGATGCCACTGGCCGACGCTTGCACCGTGGTGAGAATCTCGCCGTCGACCTGATACACGGTCACGTTTTGCGAGGTATCACTGACCGCTGTGCCAAGCCCCGTACGCGCAATAAAATCGTTGGCGGTATTGGGATGCAGACC
>CAYGSQ010000389.1:847-4142 GCA_964352435.1 uncultured Gammaproteobacteria bacterium
GCAATGCCCATGGCGCGATCGTAGTAATCCGTCTGGCTGCCGGTACCCTGACCAAAGTTGTTGGACCAGTCTTCCGCAGACGAAGCCGTCGTGCCTTTGAAGGCAAGCACCGCTTGCGCGTCAGCGCCGTGGATCGCCGGGTCCGGCAGGTAAAGTTCGGCGCGGAAACCTGAGTTTGCCGGCGCCAGATTTTCCTGCGTCAATCCGTAACGCGCAAGGGTTGCCGGGTCTTCACTTGCCCGGGTCCAGCCGACCGGCGCCGCGGGACTGACACCCTCACCGACCCAGTGATAAACGTCACTGGACAGTTTGGCTATTTCCTCACCGTGGTAACGCGCTTCAAGTTCGTTTGCCAGTGCCGTTGCCTCGGGCGTGCCCAGCGCGCGCAAATTGTCGACGCGCTGTTGTTGCTCGGCCAGTTGTGTGCGCGTCGCGGCCACTTCCGCCGCTGACGGCGGCAGCGACGGCACAATGCTCTTCTCGAGCGCGCCCCCGTTCGACAACACAACGGTGTCACGCGGCACCAATGAATCGATGGCGGTATTGGTCCTGGACAACACCAGCGCACGAGTTTCAACACTGCCCGTCGATGCGGCCACGTCTTGCAGTGCTTGCAGATTGTCCGCGTGATATTCGGTGGATTTGAAACCGATGGCCGGATCGGTGGTGGTGGCACCGAGACCGCTTGTCACAAGTTGGGTCAGCTGCCCATCGTCCAACGAGGCGATGGCCCGGTCAAAGGCGGAGGCCTCACCCGACATCGAGCCAAGCACCGCCAACGCTGAATCGGTGTACACGCTGGTTTCGCGTGTCGTGGAGCGGGTAAAACCGCCGTCGCGCTGGGACCCGGGCGCAATCAGCCCGCGGTCGGCCAGCGACTCCACGAAATCCGCCTTCGTGTTGGGGGTCGCATGATCGGCGACGGCCTGTCCAATGGCACCCACATCGCCATTGACGCCCGGCGTTTCGCCGCCAAACGCTGCGGACAAACGGGCCAACTGCGGCCCATCCAGCGTGCGCGCCATGTCATCAAAAAAAGCCTGCTTGTCACTGGCCGAGAGGCCGCCGAGATTGCCCGGGCGCCAATCGTTAATCTCGCTGACCAGCGTCTGTATGTTGTCGTCGCTAAGTTGCTCGAAAGCCGCCGCTGCGTCACGCGGCTCAAGTCCGGTCAGCGTCGCTTGCACATCCTTGATGTCGTTGGCCGTAACGGGATTGAACACGCCACTTGAGAGCGAGGTCTGCATCGACTGCGTCGCATCGTCGACCGGATCGGACGACTGTACGACGGGGTCGTTCGCCGCAATCTGCGCTCCCGCCTGCGCGGCGTTGGCGGAAAAATCGTTGTTGATGGCCGGGTCTGCCATGGTTCCGTCCTCTTTGACCTATGCAAAAAGGTAGCGCGCGGCGCGCGACAAACGAACTAGGGCATACCCTTGGGGCCCGGCAGCGTGTGGGCAAAACGTGCCACCAGGACGCCCGCAACCGCACCGGCCAAGTGGCCGTCCCACGACACCTGCGCGCTTTGCGGCAAAACACCCCAAAAAAGCGTCGCGCCGTAAACGAAGAAGGTGACGACAGCCGCGGCAAATGCCAGCATCGAATTGGCACGATAGCCGCCGGCAATGAGATAGGTGGCCAGACCAAAAACCAGCGCGCTGGCCCCGATATGGTTGCCGCTACGGGCGAACAGCCAGATCAGGACGCCGCTGAGCAAGCTTATGGCAACCGTGACCATTACCGGCGTGCGGGTGGTTAAAATCACCATCAACAAAAGTAACAGCAGCGGTACCGAGTTGCTCATCAGATGCGCCAGATTGGCGTGCAGAAACGGCATCGCCGCAATACCAATCAGGCCGTCCAGGCTTCTTGGTCGCAAGCCAAACTGCTCAAGCGGCAGCACGCGATCGGCGACAAATGTCACCCAGATGGTGGCCATGAGCGCGATCGTCAAGCCGAAATAGCGTTGGTTCATGGGCCAAAGCGTACACGATTGGCGCGTCAGACTGGAGCGGCAAACAGGCCACCCCAGTCACCCCCATTTGCCCTGGCTACGCGACCACGCCTCGCCGGCGAACTGTTCATTGTCCTTCGTCTCGGTCAAATGATTCGCGTAGTTGCTCAGCGTTTTCATGGTGATATCAAGCACCACGTCATATGCCCACCGGTCCGCAGTAATTGCCCGATCGTCCAGCACGAACCATGGCGCCCATGCGGTACAATTGGGATCTTCGCGCCCGGTGCGCGGTCAACAACTCAGGATTTCGTGCGCCTTTCAAACTTAACCACATGCGGGACTGCCCACCTGATCCCCAACGGATATCAAAACGCCATGAAGCCTTTGTTACTTGGCGCAGCGCTTGCGCTTGCCCCCTCCGCCGCCGCTGATCTGTTCAGCGATGCCGCGCAGTCCGCGGGGCTCGATTTCGTCCATTTTAACGGCATGTCCGGTGCGCACTATTTCCCGGAAATGATGGGTGCCGGCGGTGCCGTGTTCGACTATGACAACGACGGTGATCTGGACATATATCTGCTGCAGGGCACGATGCTGGGCGACGACAAGACGCTGGCGGATGCGCTGTTCCCGCCTGCCGAAGGCGTGACACTGACCGACAGACTGTTCCGCAACGACTGCCCGACACCGCGCACACGCTGCGCATCGTTGTCGTTTACCGACATTACCGAGTCGTCCGGCATCGTCGCGGACGGTTACGGCATGGGCGTGGCCGCAGCCGACATCGACAACGACGGCCTCACCGACCTGTACGTCATGAACTTTGGCAACAACCAACTTTGGCGCAATCTTGGCAACGGCAAATTTGAAGACATTACCGCCAGTGCGGGCGTCGACGATCCGCGTTGGTCGGTCAGCGCTTCGTTTGTTGATATCGATGCCGACGGACTGCTCGACCTGTATGTTGGCAACTATCTCAAGCACGACAATCGCAAACAGCGGGTGTGCAAGTTGGCGCAGCGCTTTGACGACTACTGCGGTCCGTTGCGTGGCGCGGGCCAAACCGATCGGTTGTTTCACAATCTGGGCGACGGCAAGTTTGAAGACATCAGTCAGTCGTCGGGCATCGTATCCGCCTGGGGCGGCGCACTGGGCATCTCGACCGCCGACTTTGACGGCGACGGCGATCTGGATATTTACGTAGCCAACGACGGCGTTGCCAATCAGCTGTGGATCAATCAGGGCAATCTGACGTTTACCGATGAGTCACTGCTCGGCGGCGTGGCGGTCAACAAGGACGGCATGGCGGAAGCCAGCATGGGCGTGGACGCTCCCGAATAT
>CAYGSQ010000390.1:0-527 GCA_964352435.1 uncultured Gammaproteobacteria bacterium
ACATAATATTCCCCTTGAAAGTCTTCTGGTGACGCTGCCAACGACTTTTCAGGATGCGTTGCAGGCGATCGATGCGAATTATCTTGGCATCGCATTCCTTGTGGACGATGATCGCAAGCTGCTCGGTGTGCTGACGGACGGTGACGCTCGGCGTGCACTGCTGGCCGGCGCAACTTTGAGCGATCCCATCACCAGCGAGTCACCTCACTACAAACATACGCCCCGGTTTTTGCCCTATAGCTGCGATATCGCTGACATTTGGCGACTGTTTGAGCAAGACCTGCGGTGCATCCCGTTGGTCGACGCTGATCATCGTGTCGTTGATTACTCGACGCGCAAGCGAGTCCGCCAGTTTCCCGTGCTCGAGCCGGACATCGGTGAGCAGGAGAAAAACAACGTTCTTGAATGTGTCACGAGTGGCTGGATCTCGTCGCAGGGGCGGTTTATTAACGTTTTCGAAAAAGCGTTTAGCGACTACCTGGGCGGCGGTCACGCCATCGCCGTGTCGAACGGTACGACCGCATTGC
>CAYGSQ010000390.1:537-4137 GCA_964352435.1 uncultured Gammaproteobacteria bacterium
GCAATTGGGTCTGACGGCGCTGGGCATCGGTCGGGGCGACGAGGTCATTGTGCCGAACTTTACCTTCGGGGCCAGCGTGAATGCGATTATTCACTCAGGCGCTACACCCGTATTGGCAGATGTTGACCCGCAGACATGGACCATGGATCTGGCCGAACTTGAGCGCCTAATCACACCGAAGACGCGTGCCGTGATGCCCGTGCATATTTACGGTCAACCAGCGCACATTGACGAGATCAAGGCGATTGCGTCGGCCAACAATATGTTTGTGATTGAAGACTGCGCGGAAGCATTAGGCGCGGTTTACAAGGGCCGGCGCGTCGGACTCGATGGCGATTGCACATGCTTCAGCTTTTTCGCGAACAAGTCCATAACCACGGGTGAGGGTGGCATGGTTGTTCTGCGTGATGCCGAAGTGGCTAAGCGTGCACGCATCTTGCGCGACCACGGTATGAGTGCGCAGAAACGCTATTGGCATGACTATGCCGGGTTCAATTTCAGAATGACGAATCTGCAGGCAGCCATTGGTGTGGCTCAAATGGGTCGCATTGATGAATTGCTCAACCGCAAGAAACAGCTATTTGCCACTTACGACTCACTGCTGGATGGCAATCCTGCGGTTAGTCTGATGCCAAAAAATGACTGGTCCGAGAATGCGTGTTGGCTGTACACCGTTCTCCTCAACGGCTACGAGCTTGAGGCCCGTGACCAGCTGATCACCAACCTCGGTTATCGCGGTATTGACGCACGCCCGGGTTTCTATCCGATGCACTTGATGGACCCCTATCGCGCCTTTGGTAGCGGTTCCTATCCGGTTGCGAGTTACTTGTCGGAGAACTCAATTAGCCTGCCGTCATCATTCGGTCTATCAAAAGAAGATGCCATGCACGTTGCCGAGATATTTCTGGACGAGCTGGCACGCTTTGCGCACAAGTCTATACAGGCGGGAGCCCAATGAGCGATGCCTGGGGGGTGATCGGTAGCGGCTACATGGCACAGGAGTACTGCAAGGTACTTATGGCCAAAGGCATTGTGCCTCATGTGTACAACTGGAACCTGACATCAGACAATGTGGGGCGATTTCGGGAAGTGCTGCCACAGCTCGAGGTTAACGCGCTGGATCAAGTAAGCGGCGAGGTGGGTAACTGGCTGGTCTGCACCAACGTAGAGTCACACGAGGATGTGTGCGGCCGACTGCAAGGGAACATCTACTGCGAAAAACCCTATTTACATGACACCCGCTATGACGCATCGAAAGACATCGTCATGTTGATGAACCGGCGTTATTACTACTGGGTAGAGTTCATGCGCCAGATCATCGCCGACGACAAAATTGTCAAGATTGTCGCGTGTATACCTGAACGGGGTGTTGATGCACTGATAACCCAGAGTATTCACGTCATTGATCTGCTGTGGTATCTGGCGGGCCCGTTTCAACCGGCGGCGAGAATCGGTGAGGTGTGTCCAAGCTTTATGTTTGCCGCAGGCGACAACATTCCGATGATAGTCAATATGAACTACGCCGCTCATGAGAATTTTTCGTTGCGGTTTTATACGGCTGGTGGCGTGGTCTACGAGGCGAAGCCACTTGAGGCATTCTGCATCAGTGAGGGTATGGAGGTACGTCAGCCGGATGACGAACTGCCTGTGCGCAGTTACAGACCTATCATGCGTCCAGTTCCCTACACCGCGACGCCTTTCAAACCTGGCTTGGGCGAGCTGGTCGACGATTTGATTGAAGGTTCTGCGACACGATTACCCTCTCTATCTGAGCATCGAGACGTTCACGCCTGGATGGAAGAGAATATGCTATGAACGTTTGCGTCATTGGTGTCGGAAATATCGGACTGCGCTACGTTCAGGGTATTGGCAAAACGTTTCCCGATGCGGAACTGTTTTTGGTGGACAAACCCGAGCGTCTCGCCGAGCTGGCCGATCAACTGACCGGGAATATTCATCTTATAAGCAGTGTGGATGAGCTAAAGACCCCGGTCGATTTGTTCGTGGTCGCTACGTCGTGCGAACCGCGCCTGGCGCTGTACAAGAAGTGCCTGGAGCGCAATCCGCGTTTCGTCATTCTGGACAAGTATCTTTTTGCCAGTCGGCAGGAATTCGATGACTGTCTGTCCCTGGACCGAGTGCCGACCTTCGTTAACCAGTGGATGTATGGCAGCAAGACATTCGATTGTCTCTTCGAGCAGCCAGCCACCTCGGTTGAGCTCACCGGGTCTGGTTGGGGCCTGGCATGCAACGCGGTGCATTGGATCGACGTGTTTAAGCGTCATCTCGAGATCGGTCAGTTGCGGGTGGGCGAGGGGACTTCTATCAGCGAAGTGTTCCCCGCCAAGCGCGCCGGGTACGAAGAGATCAGCGGCAAATTGGTTTTCGTGGCGACCGACTGCGATCGCTCCATTACTCTAATTGACCAGCCTGAGGTCAATATCGACGCTGGAATGAATATTCGCGTCGATGATCGGGACTACCTGTTCAACTACAGTGAAATTATTTGCGATGGTGTTGTACTTAGTCGTTTTCCCTATTTTTCGGAACAGATCGGAGGAATTGTTGCGGACATCATGAGCTCAGGGCGCTGCACGCTACCCGTGCTTGAAGAGTCGATTTCGCAACACCTTTTGATTGAAGACGTGTTGGCGACGCTTGATCGTCGACCGCGCGTGACCTGACGTCCCGATCATGCACGATGCACCTATGAAGATTCTTCTGTTCAGTCATCTGGAACAAATTCACGAGCATGCGGCCTATATTCACGCACTGAAGAAAATTGGTTCTGTTGAAGCGCGCCTGCTGGTCATGGGCAGTACCGAGTTTGCTTTAGGTCTTTCGCTGGGAGCATTTGACGAGGTGATCGACGTGTTGCCTGCGCAAGCGGACATCGATCGGGCGGACGCAGATGCTGTGGAGGCCAGCGCTGCCTTGAATGCACTGGAAGATCGTATTGGTTCGCGTTTTGTGAATCGCGATATCGTGATGGATCGATATTTTCGCGGACAGCCCAGACTGGATGTAGCGCCACACAAAGTACCGCTTACGTGGACTGGCGTACGAACCAAGCAGTTCATGTATCTGATTGCCGAACAGTTGGACGAGCACATGCGCCGCTTCAATCCAGATTTTGTCTTTGTTGAAACCAGCTCGGCCCCATCGCGGATGGCCTGGCGTCTGGCGCATGCACGCAACGTGCCGGCTGGCGTGTTCATGGCCGTACGTTTCTGGCCTGATCGCTTGTACCTTGAGACCGGCATTGGCTATACCTGGCATCAGGCGCGGGCGGCCTATGCGCAGCTAAAAGCCGAACCGATGTCCGGCACTGAGTTGGCGGAGGTTGAGCAAAGGCTGCAAACCATACGGGATGAAAAAACCAAACCTGCGTATCTGAGTACCACGCACGCCAAGGGCCAGTCCGGGTTTTTGAAAAAGCTTGATCCACGGCAAAGACTTGAAGGACTGACACTTTGGTTGGGCAAGCGCGCCGCGACCTACCGGCGACATCCGCGGGTGGTGCCGGGTCACGTTTTCTCGCCAAGGGCCCAGTTGGGTCGCTATCTCGCCGGACGCAAGACTAAACGTTACCTGCGACAC
>CAYGSQ010000391.1:0-4125 GCA_964352435.1 uncultured Gammaproteobacteria bacterium
CATCGACCTCAAACGCACCCAGCACGGTCAAATCAACATGCCCGCCACGAATCATCTGAAACGACTCGGACGACGAAAACAGCGACGCTCCCTTCACGGCCGTCACGGTCTGCTTGCCGGCATTGATCATGTCGGCATCGACGGCATCGTCGGTCGGAAACGGCCCCATACCCAGCAGACCGTTCTCAGACTGCAGCATCACCTGCATGCCCTTGGGCACGTAGTTGGACACAAGCGTAGGAATGCCGATGCCCAGGTTCACGTAGTAACCGTCGCGCAGTTCCTGCGCAACCCGCTTGGCCAGTTGATCGCGTGACAGTGCCATATCAGCCCTCACTCACAGTGCGAAACTCAATGCGCTTTTCAAACGTACCTTTGAACAATCGATCCACATAGATGCCGGGCGTGTGAATAAAATTGGGGTCCAGCTCGCCGGGCTCCACAATCTCTTCCACTTCCATCACCGTGATCTTGCCGGCCGTGGCTGCCTCGGGATTAAAGTTGCGCGCGGTGTTGCGATAAATCGCATTGCCGTAGCGATCGGCCTTCCAGGCTTTCACCAATGCAAAATCGCCGCGAATGCCCTCTTCCATCACATAGTGACGGCCGTCGAACTCGCGCGTCTCTTTGCCCTCGGCCACCTTGGTGCCGTAGCCAGTCGCTGTGAAGAAAGCCGGGATGCCCGCACCACCAGCCCGCATGCGCTCGGCCAGCGTGCCCTGGGGTACCACCTCAACATCGATCTCGCCGCCGAGGAACAGCTTTTCAAACAGTTTGTTTTCGCCCACGTACGAGGCTTTGACCCGCGCGATCTGGCGATCCTCAAACAGGATACCAAGACCAAAATCATCGACGCCGCAGTTGTTGGACACCACGGTCAGGTCTTTCACGCCGCGCCGGCGCACCTCACCAATCAGATTCTCGGGAATGCCGCACAGTCCGAAGCCACCACAGATCAGCGTCATGCCGTCCTGCAGCCCGTCCAGTGCCGTTTTCAGGTCGGGAACGACCTTATCGAAACCTGCCATGCGAGACCCTCATGCGGTGCACTTGCGCGAAATGCGCAAAAGCCGGGGCGTGATGCCCATAAACATCGTGGATTGTGCGTGGTGGATCGGGTGACGTGACTGGCGGAGAGGGAGGGATTCGAACCCTCGAAGGGCTTTTAACCCTTACTCCCTTAGCAGGGGAGCGCTTTCGACCACTCAGCCACCTCTCCGTACACGTCCCCCCACAGTTCTGTGGCGAGGTCGGTGATGATACTGACGACCGCGCGGCAGGTAAAGGCACATTAGCCATAAATTGGGACCACAAAAAAAGGCCCCGGATGAGGGAGCCTTTTAATGTATGCCGGTAGAGCGTGCAAAGGTCGCCACCGCATCCCCTAACTCGTGGACGCGTTGTCTTCCTCTTTCTTAATACGCTCGTAGATCTCTTCACGGTGCACCGCAATATCCTTCGGTGCATTCACACCGACCCGCACCTGATTGCCCTTGACCCCCAGGACCGTCACGGTCACTTCATCGCCGATCATTACTGTTTCGCCGACTCGTCTGGTCAATATCAGCATCCTTCTGGCTCCTCAATCATCATGGTGTGGCTTATTTATTTTTGTACAAACCGATCCTTCAAACGGCTTGGACTCCACTACCTTTTGTTGTCCAATGTAACTAATTCTATTGAATTCACGCACGCACGACTCCCGTCGTAAGTGCGTCGCGATTCTACTGTATCGTTAGCCTTTAAAAAAAAAGGGCGCATTATCCCAAAAAAAAAGCGGGGTAACGCTCTGTATTCATTTGTATTTTAAGCTCACGCCCGAACTACGTTAAACGGCCGGACCAGTCCATGTGCGCTGTAACCGCAGCTTAACATATAAAAGGCGCACGACTGCGAGGACCGTCACACAATTGACGCTTGTTTAAACGGTGTTTTGGGCGACCCACTGGTACACACTGTCAAGCGCGCCTGACAACTTGTCCGGCTCTGTGCCCCCTGCTTGTGCAAGATCAGGGCGACCACCGCCTCTACCGCCCACAGCGGCTGCCACCGGCGCGATCATGTCACCTGCTTTGACCTTTTTTGTGGCACTTTTGCTGACGCCAGCGACCAGCTTCACTTTGCCATCATCGACACAGGCCAATACGACAGCCGCATTGTCCATCTGATCTTTGAGCTGATCGACCGCCGCGCGCAACTGCTTGGCATCGACCCCCTCAAGCTCCACGGCCAACACATTGAGGCCGTTGATCTCGCGCGCTTGTGATCTAAGGTCCGAGCTCTTGCTGCCGACCAGCTGCTGCTTGAGCGTGGCCACCTCTTTTTCCATGGCCCGTGCGCGCGCAATAGCTTGTTCGACCTTCAAGACCACATCGTCACGCGACGCCTTGAGCTGCTGGCCAATTTGCTGCAGCAACGCATCACTTTGAGCTGTGTGCGCCCAGGCCGCGTCACCGGTGACGGCTTCAATGCGTCGGACACCCGACGCGATACCGGTTTCCTGAGTAATTTTGAACAGGCCGATGTCACCGACACGTTCGACGTGCGTACCACCGCACAGCTCGGTCGAAAAATCGCCGAGCTGCAGCACGCGCACCTTGTCGTCGTACTTTTCACCGAACAGGGCCATGGCGCCCGATTCAATCGCCGCCTCGTAATCCATCAAGTTGGTTTGCGCTGTCGCGTTGGCGCGAATCTGTTCGTTGACGCGCTGTTCGATGGTCGCGACCTGGGCCGATGTGACCGGTTCGTAGTGCGAGAAATCAAACCGCAGTTTGTCAGGTGCCACCAGCGAACCTTTTTGCGTGACGTGATCGCCCAGCAGCTCACGCAGCGCTGCGTGCAACAAGTGCGTGGCGGAGTGATTGAGAATCGTCGACCTGCGCCGCGCCGCATCGACGTTCAACGTGACCTTGTCGCCAACTTTCAATGCGCCTTTAACCAGCTTGCCAATATGGCCGTGTGCCGCCCCGACTTTTTGCGTGTCCCGTACATCGAACTGCGCGGCGTCGTTGGACAACACACCGGCATCGCCCACCTGACCGCCGCTCTCCGCATAAAAAGGCGTACGTGCAACGAGCACGGTGCCGTCCTGCCCGGCGCTGAGTACCTGCACCGACTGACCATCTACGTAAATCTCAGCGACGCTGCTGTCACCGACCAACGAATCGTAGCCGTCAAACTCCGTCGCCAGATCACTGCGCACGGCGCTCTGATCGTCGCCGCCAAACTTGCTGGCGGCACGGGCGCGTTCGCGCTGCTGATTCATGGCTTTTTCAAAGCCCGGCTCATCCAGCGTCAAGCCACGCTCTCGCGCAATGTCGGCCGTAAGATCCATCGGGAAGCCATAGGTATCGTACAAACGAAACACGGTATCGCCAGGAATCTCCTTGCCCTTGAGTGACGCGATAGCCTCGTCCAGCAAGCCCATGCCCTGCGACAAGGTCAACGCAAAACGTTCCTCTTCCTTGCGCAGTACGCGCTCCACGTGCGCACGCTGACGCGTGAGCTCGGGGTAAGCCTGCCCCATCACCTTTTCAAGCGCGGCGACCAGCTTGTAGAAAAAGGCATCGCTAACGCCCAGCTTGTAACCATGCCGCACGGCCCGGCGAATGATCCGCCGCAACACGTAGCCGCGACCTTCATTCGATGGCAACACGCCGTCGATAATCAAAAACGCACACGCACGAATATGATCGGCAATCACGCGCAGTGACGCACTCTCACGATCAACCGCCCCGGTGACTTTCGCCACATCGTCGATCAGGTTAGCGAACAGATCAATCTCGTAGTTGCTGTGCACACCCTGCATGACGGCCGCCATGCGCTCGAGCCCCATGCCGGTATCGACCGACGGTTTGGGCAGTGGCGACATGCTGCCATCGGCCGCGCGATCAAACTGCATAAACACGAGGTTCCACACCTCGGTGTAGCGGTCGCCGTCATCGTCGGGCGAGCCTGGAGGACCACCGGCCACGTCGGGACCGTGGTCATAAAAAATCTCGCTGCACGGGCCACACGGCCCGGTGTCGCCCATCGACCAGAAGTTGTCCTTGGCACCCATGCGTGAAAACCGCGTGGGATCGATGCCCATTTTCTTGATCCAGATGTCCGCGGCTTCGTCGT
>CAYGSQ010000392.1:0-4116 GCA_964352435.1 uncultured Gammaproteobacteria bacterium
AGACGCGATGGCCTCACCCCTGCTGCAGGACAATTACGCGGACTGTTGGGATGGCCTGACCGCGCATTTTAAAGCCCCCTGAGTACACTGGAACGACCTTATGAGCGAATACTCTGTTAACGACCAAAACCGCGTACGCCAGATCAAACGTAAAGCTTCCTACGACGTGGCGACCGTGCACGCCATTTTGGATGCCGGGCATATCGCGCAAGTGGGTTTCGTTGATGACGGCGCGCCGGTAGTAGTACCGATGCTGTACGGGCGTGACGGGGATA
This sequence comes from uncultured Gammaproteobacteria bacterium, assembly GCA_964352435.1. GTDB lineage: Bacteria > Pseudomonadota > Gammaproteobacteria > Steroidobacterales > JBCCMA01 > JBCCMA01. The sequence continues at coordinate 276 of CAYGSQ010000392.1, forward strand.
CCGTGTTTTTGCACGGCGCGCGTAAAGCCCGCATCATAAAATTGCTCGAACAAAGCCCGCAGGCCTGCGCCAACGTTACGTTGCTCGATGGGGTCGTGATTGCCCGCTCCATGTTCAATTGCTCGATGAACTATCGTTCGGTCACGGTGTTCGGTCAGCCCTCGCTGGTGGAGGAGCGTGACGCAAAGCTGCGTGCCATGCAGATCATTGCCGAGCATCTACTGCCCGGTCGTTGGGACGAGGCCCGGCCGTCGCACGAGCGCGAGATCAAAATGACGGGCGTTCTGGCCCTGACCATCGAGCGCGCGTCGGCCAAGGTATCTGAGGGTGGCCCCAACGACGAAGAAGAAGACTATGCGCTGGGACTATGGTCCGGCGTGCTGCCGCTGCAACTGCAGGCGGGCGCCTTGAAAGCTGATGAAACGGGCGTCACAGGCCTGTCGCCCAGCGACGCCATGCGGGCGCTCCAAAATAAGCCATTCTAGGCTTGCTTGGCGTACAATACCGCCTTTCCCATTGACTACGCTGAGGGACAACGTGAGTAATTTCGACCAGCAACTTAACAAAATCAAAACGGCGGACGGCTTTATCGCGGCGCTTGATCAGAGTGGCGGTAGTACGCCCAAAGCCCTGCGTTTGTACGGCGTCACTGAAGATGCCTACAGCAATGATCATGAGATGTTCGACATGGTTCACGCCATGCGATCACGCATCATTACCAGCCCGTCGTTCGACGGTTCCCGCATTCTGGGCGCCATCCTGTTTGAGAACACGATGGATCGTCAGGTTGAGGGCCACGATACGGCCGACTATTTGTGGAACGTCAAAAACGTCGTTCCTTTTCTTAAAGTTGATAAAGGCCTGGCCGACGAAGAGAACGGCGCGCAGGTCATGAAGCCCAACGTCGGGCTCGACGAATTGCTCGACAAGGCCAAGGCCAAGGGTGTGTTCGGAACCAAAATGCGCTCTGTGATCAAACAGGCCAATCCGGCCGGCATCACGGCCGTCGTGCAGCAGCAGTTTGAAGTAGGGCGTCAGATTATCGCCAAAGGTCTCGTGCCGATTATTGAGCCTGAAGTTGATATTCACTGCCCGGACAAAGCACAGGCAGAGGTGCTGCTCAACGCCGCGCTGCACGATGAGCTGGACAAGCTTGGCACTGGCGACTACGTCATGCTGAAACTGACGCTGCCCGAAAAAGTGGATCTGTTTCGCGGTTGCATTGAGCACCCGAACGTTCTGCGCGTCGTGGCGTTGTCCGGCGGCTACTCCCGCGCCGAGGCGAATGATCGCTTAGGCAAAAACCACGGCATGATCGCGAGTTTCTCCCGCGCACTGTCGGAGGGACTGTCTGCCCAGCAGGACAGCTCTCAGTTCAACGATATGCTCGATGAATCGATCGCCAGCATCTTCGCTGCGTCTAAAACCTGATTGATTGACCGGGCGGGTGCGGCGTTGGCCGCACCCGCTTTTTCAGGCGACCCACTAGTGTCCTGTTCCGCTAATTCACCGAATTAGCGGAACAGGACACTAGCCTGCATGAATTATACAGGCTAGCGGCTGCCGATCGGTGAGCCGGGCGGTACCGCCAAAGGTGTTGCCGGCGTTTGCGCCGCGTCACTAAATTCACGCTTCAATTGTGCCAGTACGAAGCTGGCGTGCGCACTCCACACGTCCGTTGAGCTGGTGTTCGTCGCCTTGGCAAGCTTGGCCATCGTCGCGTTGACGTGCGCCAGCGCAATTGCGCGCACGGATGGGTCGGCTTGTTCATGATTAGCGAGCGCGGCCAGACGCAATGCGACGGCCTGCTGGGCCGCACGTTGATAGGCGCCGTCCATGCCACCCGCATGCGGCAGCGCCCACGTGATGTCAATCAGTTGCCGCACCAGGTCATCAAAACCCAACGATTGGGAATTGCCAAGCTTGGCGCGGTTGAGGCGCGCAGCGCGTTGCGGATCGAGGAGTACGTCCAAACACAGGGCAATGTAGGCATTGGCCGGCGCCAACGCGTCGAACTGATCGCCGGTGCGCCGTGAGAACAGCTCGCGCGTCGGTGCAAGTCCGGGTGGGCGCGGCGGCAGCGCGCGCTGCAAAGCAACGGGAAGATCCAGTGCGGCGGGGCTTAGTGTCGCGAGGAGCGCGGCGAGTGCCGCACGCTGCTTGCGCTCAGGCACGGCCGTCATCGTGGCCTGGGTATCGCCGCGCAGCCCATAGGCAAAGCGTGAGCCGCCGATCAGCTTGCCAACCGCCTGAATCTGATAGCGGTGCAAAAGATAGATCGGGACGATGGCCTCCTCGATCGTTGCGAGCGAGCGACCGCGCTGGATGGTGGCCGGTCCCATATTCGACAACGCGACGCGACGTACGTTGAGCAGGTTATGCAGTTCTTCAATAGCGTCCGCGCCGTTATCCCACAGGTTGCCGTCAGGGTGCATCGCGCCGACGCTGCGCGCGTGGCGATCGGCCACAAACAGAAGGCCGCTGTCGTAGGTGTCGCGCAGATAGGCACTGCGGGCCGCGGACGCATCAGCGCTGTCAGAATAATCACCGTAGCCCCAGGCGATGGCCCGCGCATCCCAGCGACCAATGCCGCGGGCATAGGCGTCAGCCAGCGTGACATTGCCGTCGGCGTCGAGTGTGACGCGTGGGAATGGATAGTCCATCACCGATGCGCGATCGTTCACGCTGCCGGCGAAATTGTGTTCAAGCCCAATGGTGTGACCAACTTCGTGTGCACTTAGCTGCCGAATGCGTGCCAGTGACATGTCCAGCATCGCCGGGTTGTCGTCGTCCGTTGCATACGGCGACAGCAAACCCTCCGCGAGTAAATAGTCCTGGCGCACACGTAGAGAGCCGAGCGTGACATGGCCCTTGATAATTTCACCGGTACGCGGGTCGGCCACCGACGCGCCATACGACCAGCCGCGCGTCGATCGATGCACCCACTGAATGACGTTGTAGCGCACATCCATCGGGTCGGCTTCTTCGGGCAGCATTTTTACAACGAAAGCGTTGCGGTAACCGGCGGCAATGAACGCGTCGTTCCACCACGACGCGCCATCAATCAGGGCCTGTCGCACGGGCTCGGGGGCGCCCCGGTCGATGTAGTAAACAATCGGTTCGACCGCTTCGCTCAGTGCCGCACCGGGGTTCTTCTTTTGCAGTCGGTGACGACGGGTAAACGCGCGCGACGTAGATTCGTTGATGGGTACGGCGTAGTCATGGAACCCGCCAAAGAACTCACTGTCGATAAACCCGGACCGCGGATCATACGGCAGCGCCTGGTACTGGTCGTCGGGCAGCCGCACAAACGAATGATGCATGTGGACCGTAATGGCCGTGGGATCGGGCACGACCGTTGGCAGGATGTCGCCTGCCGGCGTCCCTGCAAACGTCACGATGCCTTCGATTTCAGTATTGTCCGGAAACGATCTGGTGCGCGGCAGGTAAATGGCTGAGCGACTCACATCTACCGCGAAATCGCCGTGTTCCTGCGCCTTGAGCGTTGCTGCCAAGCCATGGGCGTCGCGCAGCGCAAACGCGGTGGCGTCCACCCATACCTGATCGCCATCGTCGTCGGCGACGTCAAACCCCCACAGCACCGAGCGCGCAAAGGACTCATCAATGGCCCGCTGTTCGTATGGATTGTCCGATGGGGCGCGATAGCCCAGGTTGTGCTCCATGAGTAGTACTTTCGGACCGACCCGAACGAACGACACAATTGCCGTGCTTCCCAGTTGACCCCGGTCCAGACCGATGTCGTTCGAACCGACGCCACGGGCCAGTGAGCTTTGATAAATCATCGGTTCGTCAAAGCGCTCAATAGCCAGCCATAGCGCAC
>CAYGSQ010000393.1:0-4110 GCA_964352435.1 uncultured Gammaproteobacteria bacterium
GGTTGAAAATCAGCTTGAATTCGTTGCCCGCCTCCATCGCCCATGGCCAGCCGAGGTGATCATCGATTGGTGTCGCGGGATAACCCCACCCGTTCATATCTGGATCAGCACGGAAAAACCCCGCGCGGTTTTGGGTGGCGCCGTTACCTAAATCCATTTTGCGGACACGCACGTTGTCCACGAATATCTCAATGGATTCGGGCTTCCAGATCATCCTGTACACGTGAAAATTTGACGACGGGGGCTCGTTCATTTCGAATGTCATGCCCTGCCCGGTTTCGTTCGGTCTTTGGTGCGGCCACAGAAAGCCAGCGCTCTTGTTTCGATGCAGTGTGTGATGGGTGCGGTAAAAGCCCATGGACTCTTCGAAACCCACGGCTTCCATGATGTCTATTTCGCCCGCGTCCGGCCAACCAATGGTGAACGGACTGTCAGCGCTGTAATCCTTCTTGCCTAACAACCAAATAGCCGGCCACGTACCGCGTCCCGACGGTATTTTTGCGCGCACTTCATACACGCCGTGGGGCATAGTGACGAGGTAATCACCGCCCGGTTCGTCAACGCGGGTCGACACCGCACCGCTGGTGTAATTGAATATGTTGCCATTGTCCTGGCGGCAGGCTACGTCTTCCTTTTTCAATTCAAGAACCAGATAGCCGTTGTCTTCGCCCTCGAAGTTGCGGGTTTCCACGCGCACGTTCGAGATGCCCGAATTCACATAGCTTGGGTGATCATCCGTGTAGCATTGACGCTCATTGTTGATCACAACGCCGGTGTGATAATCCCAGTGTGTCGGATTGGGTTTTCCCGCATGCAGGTCGTCAAAGTCATCAGAGAAATGCAAAACGTAACCCGGCGACGTAACCACAAGCGTACTGAAGAAACGACGATTGGGATTGTTTTCATCTACCGCCAGCGCCGAGTTAGTCCTGACTTCAATGTTGTATTGCCCGGCGACAGTTGGTGTCACGTAGTCACAAAGGTAGGACGCCTGCGGCTGTCGAATGTCGCAAATCTTAACGCCGCCCACAAAAAGCCTGAACCATGCGGTGTCCGGCACTGTGGCCGCGAACGTAATGTTCTGGTCGGCGTCGACGTTGTGGGTCGAACCAGGCGACAAAGCCATGGCGCCATCAGGTCCGGGCGCGTCGCCAATCGCAACGCTGCTATAAAAACTCTCATTGGGGCTATCGCTCGAGACGACGAGTGAGCTATTGGTGCGCACTTCAAGCTCGTAATTACCCGCCGCAGCTGGTGTATCGTACGCGCAGCTGTAAAACGGACGCGGCTGACGGATATCGCAAATTTTCACGCCATCGACGAAAAGTCGAAACCAGACCGCCTCGGGCACATGCGCCAAAAAAGCGACTTGCGTATTGGGTTCGAGCGCATGCGACGAGCCCGCAGACACAACCACGGTGTCCAGACCTCCGCCGACAATGAGGCGGCTACTGAAGCTCATGTTTGGGCTACCCGGCGTGACAACCGCGTTGCGATTCGTACGCACCTCAACTTCGTGCGTCCCCGCCGTCTCAGGCGTGGTGTAGGGGCAAACGTAAAACGGGCGCGCTTCACGAATGTCGCAAATCTTCGCGCCGTTAACGAACAGTCGGAACCAGGCCGTGTCAGGCACCCGTGCAATCAGCAATATTTGGGCGTCTGCACCAACGTTGTGCATAGAGCCCTCTTCCAGCACATAATACTCGGGCGCGGCCGACGCGCTACTTGATTCAACCGCCTCTACGGCGACCGTGTGTACCAATAACAAACATAAAACCGCCGTTGCGCTATGCCTCATTCCCGATAGATCCCTGATTACAGGACGTACTCCAAGCGCGGATGCGCACTTGCAGGCAGTCCTTTTGTGAGTGGGTTTAACCGGTCATTGAGCGGGCTAACCGCCCTTTGCGTTCACATACCAGTCGTTGTTTTACTTAATTGTCCCACACATAAGTCACCCATAGGAAGCCGTCAGGCGATCGTTAGGGAAATGAATCTAAAACAAATGCTACACAGCGTTGCGATCTGGACGGGTTGCTGCGCAGCACGTCACCGTCACAGTGCGGTGACGTTCACCCAGCCTCAAATTTGCTGCCCTAAAAGCGCCATCCGAGTCCCACTGTTGCGCTAAGCGGTGCGTAGTCTGCTTCGACGATGCGACTGGTATCGGCGGGAAACAACATTTTCACGTCGCTCAATGTCATATATCGGATGCCAGCATCAATGTATAAAGCGTCGGTCAATGCATAGCGGCCGCCTACCTGAACCTGCAAGCCCACCTCATCGGTCTCGAAAGATACTTCAGAGCCGCCCACCTCAAAATCGATGTCGATTTCCTGCACGAATGCAATACCTGCACCCACATAAGCACTAAGGCGATCACTATCGAAGGGTCGAAAGTCGTAAAGCGCGCTTAAGCCAACCGTCAAAGACGCATAGTCACCCTCGGTGCTCACCCCGATGCCCGCCAGCGTTACGTCGTTCATGTCGTTGCGTCGATAGAGCAACTCACCCTCGACGCGCCACTGATCGTTCACGCGATACCCCACCGTGCCACCGCCATTAAACGACGCATCAAAATCGCCGGTAACGCTGCTGTCGATCGTGCCATCTCGATAGTTCAGATTTTGCGAGCCAAGAAAGCCCACGCCGACAATCGCCGTCGCATAAAAACGATCATTGTCGTCCGCAGATACCCAAGGTGAGCCGAAAATACTGGCCAGAAAAAACCACGGCGTGTAACGAAACTGTTTCATTGTGTAACCTCTAATTTATTGATATTAAAACTATTTCCTTGCTAGACAGCACGTTGACACAGGTTCACCAATACGACTAGTGGCAAGCCGCGCTTATTTCAATGAACGGTCGATCTAATGCACGAGCGGTAGACCGATCGAGGCGCTAGACTCCGGGCGTATGAGTGAAGAGGTAGCATCAAACGCCACGCGCGGTGCGTTCACAAGGCGCGTGTTCGTCACAGGCGTCGCGCTCACTTTGCTATTCACCTTTATGGCACCGCAATCGTCGGAGCCACTGCGGTTTTTTCCGCGACTGATGTTTTGGAGCCTGCATATCGGTTTGGGTTTGCTTGCCGCACACGTCGCTGCGCGCGGCGTACTCGTATGGGCGCCACGCGTTCGCGACTGGCGACTGGTCCTGCTGTCCGGCCTTGGCGGCGTATTGTTGTTCGCGCCCATGGCGTACAGCATAGAAGGACTGTTTCCTGCCATAACCGACGACCCGGACAGTGACTGGGCCGACCGGGTCGTGGCCATGTCGATACCCGCAGCGGTGTTGGTTGAGGCCATTGAAATGGCGCCGTCCTATCTGACGGCATGGGCCGTGATCAATCTTCAGCCACTCAGCGACGCGTGGCGATACGGCGCAACGAGACAAAATCAGTCCGCTACGCACGGCACCTTGCCAGATCCACCAGCGCAGGAAAGCCCGGACGTTGAGGGCAACGCAGCTATCATTTCGTTCGTTAGACGGCTGCCACCTGCAATCGGCACGGACATTGTTGCCGTCTCATCGGATCTTCACTATTTGCACGTGTTTACACGCACAGGTCAGGCGATGGTCCTGGGCGCTCTTAAAGAAGTGGAAGATGCATTTGGTCACGCAGGGCTGCGCGTACATCGATCACACTGGGTGCGTCGCAACGCCGTAATCCGGCTGCGGAAGACCGGTCGCGGCTGGTCGCTGGAAATGGCGGGTGGGCATCGCGTTCCAATCAGCCGACGCAAACGCCGTAAGGTCGCAGCACAACTCGGCACTGACTTTGTGCGCGAGACCTCGACAGCCTAAGGGCTCGTGCAAAACCAGCCTAAAACATCGGCTATCGTGCGCGCCGACCCCGCTTCAATTGAACACAGCCTTCTTCATACTTTGGACGCTCTGACTGATTCTAAAATTTGCCATAATGCTTGTCGGGCAATTTTACACTATCGATTTTTTACCTAGTAACGGCTTATCCTGAAGCTACAAAACACTATATATATCAGTATTTTGCCAATTTCGGCACGGCTCTTGCTTTAATCTTCTCAGTCGCGGCACGTGCTGCGCGCAATTTTGAAAATTTAGTAACTCGCCTCTCGGAATGAGCGGTAC
>CAYGSQ010000394.1:0-4103 GCA_964352435.1 uncultured Gammaproteobacteria bacterium
AGACGAACTGGGCTATGTGACCGCCGCGCTGTCACGCGTGCGCAAAGAACTCGATGGGCGCATTCCGGTCATCGGTTTTTGTGGGTCACCGTGGACCGTCGCCACCTATATGGTCGAAGGCGGGTCGTCAAAAAACTACGCCATCATTAAAAAAATGATGTTCCAGGAACCCGCGGTTCTGCATCAGTTGCTCGACAAACTGACGACGACAACCACAGCCTATCTTGATGCACAGGTTCGCGCAGGCGCACAGGCGCTGATGGTGTTTGACACGTGGGGCAGCGCCTTGTCCGGCGCCACATATCGCGAGTTTTCGTTGCAGTACATGGCGCGCCTGGTGGAACAGGTCAATCGCCAGAGCGATCACTACATCCCCATTACGCTGTTCACCAAAGGTGGCGGCTCCTGGCTTGAAGAGATGGCCGATACAGGCTGCGATGCGCTGGGCCTTGACTGGACCGTCAGTCTTGCCGACGCGCGCAAACGGGTCGGGCATCGCGTGGGCTTGCAGGGCAACCTCGATCCCGGTGCGCTTTACGGCACGCCCGAGTCCGTACGCAAAAGCGCGCAGGCGGTCCTGGACGACTTTGGTCCCGGCGAAGGCCACGTGTTTAATCTCGGCCACGGCATCCACCCCACCATCGACCCGGCCAACGTGGCCGCACTGGTCGAGGCGGTGCATGAGGGCAGCGCGCGTTGATCCAGGCGGCCACCCAAACGGAGGCCGACACCCAACGACGTGCTGCGCTGGTCCGCATGAAGTGGACCGCCACGCTGCTTCTTGTGCTGATGACCGTTATCTTTGTCGTCACCTGGCTCGTGCCACCGGCGCCCTGGATCGGTTATCTGCGCGCCTTTACCGAGGCCGCCATGGTGGGCGCCCTCGCTGACTGGTTTGCGGTGACGGCTTTGTTCCGTCATCCGCTCGGCCTGCCGATTCCGCATACCGCCATTATCCCACGTGGCAAGGACCAACTCGGCGACGCACTGGCCCGCTTCGTGCGGAATAATTTCCTGACGCCTGAGGTCCTGCGTCCGCGCATTGAAAAAGTGGACTTCGCGCGCCGCCTCGGCGACTGGCTGCAGCGCGAGGGCAATGCAGGGCGGGTCGCGCGCGATGCCGGCGCGCTCATCGCGTGGCTGCTCAAAACCGTCGACAATGACTCCATCCGCCGATTCCTCGGTGAAAACCTTCAGGTCAGCCTGGGCAATATCAAAGCCAGCCAGCTCGTCGCACGCGTCCTGGCCATGCTGACCGCCGACGGGCGCCATCAGGCACTAATGGATGAGGGCGTCAAAATTGCACGCCAGCAGTTATTCGAAAACCGGCGCAGTATTCGCGACCGCATCGGCGCACGCAGCCCATGGTGGATGCCCGATTTTGTGGACGAAGAAATCTACGACAAAATCATGACCGAAATTGAGCATTTGCTCGATCAGGTCGGCGACGACCCCACGCACCCTGCCCGCCTCAAGTTCAATGACGCGACCGACGAACTCATTGACGCTATGGCCGACGATCCACAGATGATCGCACGCGGCGAGCAAATAAAGGCCGAGATATTGGAACATGCAAGCGTGCAGGATTATCTCAGCGGCAGCTGGCAACACCTGCAAACATGGCTGTCACAAGAAATGACCACGGCCGATTCAGCAACCCACAAACGCCTTGAACGCGCGTTAGGCCGACTGGGCGACGCGCTGGAGCAGGACGAAAAAATGCGGGCGCAAATTAACGGCTGGATCATCGACGCGCTGGTCTATTGCGTTACCCATTATCGTGAGTCAATTGGCGCCGTAATCTCCGACACGGTACGTGCATGGGATGGCGAGGCTACGGCGCAACGGATTGAGCTACAGGTGGGCCGCGATCTTCAGTTTATTCGGATCAACGGCACGCTCGTGGGTGGCCTGGCCGGCCTGATTATTTACACCATCGTCCATGCACTGAAAGCGTAGGCCGCTGCCTGCATCAGCCGACCGGCTCGATATCATGCGTGAGCGTGCCGTACCACTGTTCAATCGGTGCATCATCGTAGATGGCATCCAGAACGTGGCGCTCACGCGCTGCAAGCGCATCCAGAAACTTGTGCGAGCCTTTCATTTTTTTAAACGCGGCCAGTCCGCGTTCGAGAAAACTCTGTAGCTCACCAAAGCCCGCTGCCTTGGCCGGGCCGCGCGCCACTTTCACCGTCAGGTAAATCATCTTTTTCTTGACCGCATTTTCCAGAATCGTGGCCGCATCCACCGCCAATTCAATCTGCTCGATACGACGATCGTAATTGTCACATAACCGATAAGCGTGGGCGTACATCTCGGGCGTCAATGCCGACATCCCCTGTGCGACATCGAGGTCCAGATCACCCACCAGGACGTCAGCCAATTCGCGATCAAGCGACATGCTCAATGCGTTGAGCTCGAGCGCCTGGGCCAGCGACTCGATCGCGGTGACCGACAGCATCTTGACCATGATGGGATACACGCGGGCAATATCGGCATCACGCTGCGTAAAGTCGGTCGGGCCGTAGATATCGGTCAAGAAAAAATCCAGCGCGCGCGCATAGCGTTTGTGCTCATGATAGTCCGCATAGGTTTCACCCAGGCGCGCGCACTGCCAGGTCGCCAACAGCACATGGTCGGCCGCCAGACCGCCGCCCGGCGACTGCGTGCGGGTCAGCTGATTGGTTTGTTCGATCAATGCGCGAAACCGTTCCGCGGCATTTTTGCGTGCGCCGGCCATACCTATCCTGTGCTGTCTGAACAATATGTAAAATTCTTAAACCGCAAACCAATTGGCGGTTAACCGCATTAGCCTCATGCTAAGATGCTGCGATGCGACATCATAACGAAAAACAGTTCACGATCAATCAATCGCTCACGGTGACCGGCTAGATGGGGGCGACAAGTCAGCCCAAATCGCCGCGCATTGGCCTCGCGCTGGCAGGTGGTGGACCGCTGGGCGGCATTTACGAAGTCGGTGCGCTGATTGCGCTGCAAGAAGCGCTGGACGGCATCGATCTGCATGAATTGGGCGTCTACGTTGGCGTGAGTGCCGGGGCGTTTGTATCGGGCAATCTGGCCAATCGCTTCTCCATGGCACAGATCGCGCGTATCTACATATCCAATAACTCGCGACGCCATCAAATTCACCCAAGTATTTTTATGCGTCCCGCGCTGCGCGAATACTGGCGCGGCATTAGTGCGCTGCCCGGCGCGACGCTCGGCGCCATCAACGATTTTGTGCGCAAGCCATTCGATGGTGGACTGTTCGGCGCGCTCAACAATCTAACGCGTGCCATTCCAAATGCGGTGTTTTCCAATGAGCCACTACGCCGGTTCCTGGAAGAGCTCTACACCAGCGACGGACATACCGACGACTTTCGACAATTGAAGCGCAAGCTGCACATCGTCGCGACCAATCTCGACACCGGTCGCGCCGTAGTGTTTGGCAGTGACGGCCAACGCTCCGTGCCAATTTCTACGGCGATTCAGGCAAGCACGGCGCTGCCCGGCTTGTTTCCACCGGTTGAAATTAACGGCGAGCACTATGTTGATGGCGGCCTGCTGCGCACGCTGCACGCCTCGGTCGCGCTCGACAGCGAGATTGATCTTTTGTTGTGCGTCAATCCGATTGTGCCGTTCGACGCCAGCCGCGATGAACAGACCCACGATCGCGTGCGGCTTTTTAACAAGGGCCTACCCATGGTTCTATCGCAATCGCTGCGCTCAATGATCCACTCACGAATGGAAGTGGGCATGGGGCGTTACGACGAGCTGTACGCGGGCAAAGACGTGTTGTTATTCGAGCCCAAGCGCGAAGACACGCTGATGTTTTTCAGCAATGTATTCAGCTACTCAAATCGACGCAAAGTGTGTGAACACGCTTATCAGGCCACGCGCAAAGACCTGTGGCGGCGGCGCAAGGTTATCGGCCCTGTACTCGAACGCCACGGCATCACACTCAATACGAAAGTACTGCGCGACACGTCGCGCACTTTTGCCACCGGTCTGACCGATCCACCCACGATGCCCGACTACGGTAATCTGACCGAACGGCTCAGCGCCGCGCTAAAGCGGCTCGAAACAGGCTAGTGTCCGACGGT
>CAYGSQ010000395.1:0-4098 GCA_964352435.1 uncultured Gammaproteobacteria bacterium
CGCCGCAGGGCTTCGCCAGCAATGAAGCGGGCGGCACGCTGGGCGGTATCAGCACGGGGCAGGATTTGCGCGTCAGCGTGGCGTTCAAGCCGACCTCCAGTTTGCGCTTGCCGGGCAAATCGATCGACATCCACGGCAACCCCATCGACATTGTGACCCACGGGCGTCACGATCCCTGCGTTGGGATTCGCGCGGTGCCCATTGCCGAGGCGATGCTGGCACTCGTACTTATGGACCACTATCTGCGCCAACGGGCGCAAAACCACGAGGCGCACTGCAGTGCGCCAGATGTTGAACGCCGCGACAGGGGCTAATCGGAAGATATGGACTCAAGACTCTTTAATGTAGCGGTGGTGGGCGCCACTGGTTTGGTCGGTGAGGCGCTGTGCGAGATTTTAGCGCAGCGACAGTTTCCGGTGGACAACTTTTACCCGCTGGCCAGCGCAGCCTCGAAGGGCAAGCGCGTGTCGTTTGGCGACCGTATGGCGGTGGTCGATGACCTCGAGAGCTTCGATTTTCGCCAGGCTGACATCGCGCTGTTCTCGGCCGGCGGCGCGATCTCCAAGCACTATGCGCCGCGGGCAGCCGAGGCCGGCTGCGTGGTGATCGATAATACGTCGGAGTTTCGCTACGACGACGATATTCCGCTGGTCGTGCCCGAAGCTAACGCGAGCGCGCTTGCGGCGTGGGATCACCGCCGCATCATCGCTAATCCCAACTGCTCAACTATTCAAATGATGGTGGCGCTCAAGCCACTCTATGATTTGTCTCGTATACGTCGCATCGATGTGGCGACCTACCAATCGGTGTCCGGGGCCGGACGCAAAGGCATCGAGCAGCTTGCGGGCCAAACGGCGAGCCTGCTCAACGGCCGGACGCTGGAGCTTGCGGACGGCGAGCCGCGAATCGCTTTCAACGTGTGGCCGCATATTGATGAGTTTCAAGACAATGGTTACTCGCGGGAAGAGATGAAAATGGTATGGGAGTCACAGAAAATACTCGGTGACCCTTCTATTATCGTTAACCCGACTGCAGTCCGGGTGCCGGTTTTTTACGCGCACTCCGAGGCCGTAAGTGTCGAGTTTGAAAGGAAAATTTCAGCAAAAGAGGCGATTGAGGTGCTGCGTCAGGCACCTGGAATCACGGTAATGGACGAACAGGTCCACGGCGGCTACCCAACGGCGGCACTATGCGGCACCGGGACCGACGCTGTATTTGTTGGCCGAATACGTGAATGGCTCGATGATGGCCCGGGGCTCAACCTCTGGATTGTCTCGGACAATATTCGTAAGGGCGCCGCGCTAAACTCGGTGCAAATTGCTGAAATATTGGTAAAAGATTATTTGTAAGCTATATTTAGGCGCTTAAACCAAGAACCTGATTTAAGTCTTCTTTGCCCGGCCGTGCGCCCATGCTGCTTTGCGTTATGTGAAGCCTGTGTTGCGACTGGGAAACTTGTGTGGAGTCACAATGCCTCGTAAGTCTGTACCCCTGCTGCTGACCGCGCTACTTAGCGCGCCGCTTCCGGTGTTTGCCCTTGGACTGGGCGAAATCGCGCTGGACTCGTCGCTCAACGAACCGCTCAACGCGAGGATTAATCTTGACTCGGTGCAGCCGGGTGACCTCACCAATTTCAAGGCCACCGTTGCATCGGGCGAAACCTTCAGCCGCTACGGTCTGGACCGCCCTGACTTCCTCAACACGCTGCGCTTTGAGATCGATGTCGATACCGGTCGCCCGCTGTTGCTGGTGTCCTCGACGTCTGCGATTACCGAACCGTTTTTGACGTTCCTGGTTGAGGCCAACTGGGACAGCGGTCGCCTGCTGCGCGAATACACTGTGTTGCTCGACCCACCCGTCTTCAATCCACAAAGTGCCACCGCGCCCATTCGCGCGCCGCAAACCGCAACCAGCCAGCTCGACTCATCCAGTGGTTTTGTGCCGCGGCCGACACCCGTGCCTGCGCCGGCACCCAAGCCGCGCCGTCCCGTCGCCGCGGCCATCGCCGGCGAGTCCTATGGTCCGGTTCAGCGCAACGAAACACTGTGGGCCATTGCCGATCGCGCACGCGCCGGCACCGGACTGTCCATTAATCAAATGATGCTGGCGATTTACGATGCCAACCCGGAAGCGTTTTTAGGCAACATCAATTTACTAAAAGAAGGGTCGACGCTGGCGCTGCCGGGCTCGAATCTTGCCGCGCAAATCAGCCGTCAGGACGCGTTTGCCCGCGCGCGTGATCACAATCAGCGCTGGCGTGCCGGTGGCACCGTCGCGCGTACCGCGCCGTCGACACAGTTAGCGGCGACGCCCGCTGAAGACGACGGTCGACGCCTGAAGCTGGTGGCCCCCGATGGTGGTAGCACCGACGCGGGCTTAAGTGCCATCCAGCAGCAGCTTGAAGAAGAACAGGCACGCAACACCGAGCTCAGCGAACAGATCGATGTATTGCGCGGTGAGCTGGCCGACAACGAACGTCTGGTCAATTTGCAGAACTCTGGTCTGGCGGACGTGCAGGCCAGTCTGGCTGAACAGCAGGCGCGCGAAGCGGCCGAGCAAGAAGCGGTCGACGCATCGCAAACTGAATTTGAACCTGCGCCCGAAGTAGACGAAGCCCTGGCCACAACGGATCCGGCCCAGGTCGCGGACAACGGCGACGGCGCGCCCGGCCCGGACGGCTCGCCGCCGGTCGACACGCCACCCGACGCTATGCTTGAGCCCGAACCGGTCACGGCACCAGCGACGACCGTCGCCACGGTACCCACACCGATTCAAAGTGCACCGAGCCTGCTTGATCGAATCATTGGCGCATGGCCGTTTGCTCTGGGTGCTCTGGCACTATTGGGCGGACTGTTGTTCTGGCGTTCGCGCAGCTCGGACGAGTCGGGCGAAGACGAAAGCTGGGAGGCCCTGTCACGCAGCAGTTCCATCCCGACCACCGATACAACCGCCGCGGCCGCTGCAACGGGTATCGGGGTGACCGAAGGCCAAATGGCCGATGAAGACGTCGAGTACTTTGAAGATACGGGTACGTTCAAGCCGATCGACTTTTCCGAGGCGGAAGCCGAAGTGGGTCTGGAGCGCGAAGCACAAAATGCTGACGCGCCCGCCCCGGCTGTGGACTTCCCGTTTGAAGACACACTGGCTGGCGACGAGGCACTCAAACTCGACCAGTCTGATCCATTGGCTGAAGCGGATTTCCACATCGCCTACGGTCTCTACGACCAGGCGGCAGATTTGGTCCGCGCGGCATCCGAGCGTGAGCCTGAGCGCCGTGATCTCAAAATGAAGTTGCTCGAAATCTTCTTCGTCTGGGGCAACAAGGATTCGTTCCTGTCGTCGGCCGCAACTTTGCGCAGCGACATTGGTGACGGACCTGATCGCGATTGGGACAAAGTTGTCATCATGGGCCGCCAAATTTGCCCTGGTGACGACCTGTTCACCGGTGAAACGGTCGGCGCTACCGCCGACATGGTCGACCTTCAGCTGGACGAGACGGGCGAAACGCCGATCGATCTGTCCACCGAAACGGTCGCGACCGATCACGACATGGACTTCGATCTGGGCGAGGCCCTCGACGCGTCCACGGAAGCCACGGGTACCGTTGATAACGTTATCGATTTCGATTTCTCCGGTACGTCGACGAGCTTCGACGACGACGCGGACAACGAGACCGTGGCACAGAAGATTGATGCGCTGGAAAGCGGCTCCGATGACACCGAAGAAATCGCGTTGTCAGACGTTGGAATTGATATCGATTTTGGCGATTCTGACGCCATTGACGAGTCACTCGCAAGCGCAGCGCTGGATACCGGCGCCACCGGACAGGCCGAAGTTCTCGATATTGATATCGGCGAAGATTTTGACGAATTGTTCAGCGGCCTTGACGATGTTGCGGATGAGCCCGAAGCGCTTTTGACCGACGATGATGCGACTGACCACGCCAAGTCATTGGCCGACGTGGTGGCCGCAGAGCAAGAAGAACACGATAAGCTGCTTGATACCTCGGAACTCAAAGTTGAGATGGAAGAGCTTCTGGCGAGCGCGGCTGCCATGGACAGTGATGACAACGCACAGGCGTCGTCGCATGACGTGTTC
>CAYGSQ010000396.1:0-4097 GCA_964352435.1 uncultured Gammaproteobacteria bacterium
CATCTGGCCTTTTGGGCAAGCGGCAGTTGAGCGACGGCAACGGCGACAGCTGGCGCGGTGTTGGGCTGATCGAGCCCAATCGCGCGATCGCCGGCCAGCCTGATCAGGGCGACAACCTCGACGCGGTCGACTTGAACACGCTGACGAGCGATCTGCCCGGCACGATCTTTCTGTCACTGGACGCGTCGTTCGCCGATCCACTGGAAGGCGGCGCGGCCAATAGCGGCACCGCCGTTGCCAACGGCTTTGTAGGTGGTGACGTGATCGCAGTAGCCAACACGGTAATGGCGCCCACGCCGCAACTGTTCATTCCGGCGAACCAGCTCGGTCTTGACCTGGTGCAAGGTGCCGGCCGCGACTCGGACGACCTGGATGCGCTGGCCCTGTCCACGGACGGCGACGGCGTGTTCAATCCCGAGATCGGCGACTTCAGTGACGGTCAGGACTGGATCCTGTTTTCAGTCCGCCGCGGCTCGGCCGTTATCGGTCGTCCTGACAGCCGGCTGGGTATCCGGATTGATGCCGGTGACATTCTGACCATCCCGGCACCGGGCGGCTCACCGTTCCCGGCCATCGTGGTGCGCGCCGAATCACTCGGCCTGGACAGCTTCCGTCGCGATCCACTGTGCGGCACGACGGCCACCATGGATGTTTCGGCCGGCTGTGACGATCTCGATGCACTCGACACGTTTGAGGGCAATCAGATCGATACCGATGGTGACGGTTTCTTTGACGACGTGGACAACTGCACGCTGGTTGCCAACCCGAGCCAATTCGATGCTGACGGCGATGGCTACGGCAACGCCTGCGACGGTGACTTCAACAATGACTGCGACACCAACGTCATCGATCTGGGCATATTCAGAATAGGCTTCTTTGGCAACAACCCCGTTCTGGATCTCAACGGGGATGGCATCGTCAACGTGCTCGACCTGGCCATTTTCCAACCCCTGTTCTTCAATCCTCCCGGACCAGGGCTTGGCTTCTGCCCCTGAGTAAACAGGGCACTTTGCGCGGCGGACTGACCAGTCCGCCGCGACCTTTTTACAATAAGACGAAAAACTGAAACGCTCATGTACACTGGCATTACAACAAAACAACGCCAACCGCACGACGCGAACGCGTTGCGACACGCCGCCACATGCCTGGCGCGCCCCGTCGCAGCCTGCCCGGCGCCTGCGGTCAACAACATGACGCAAACGAAGCACAACGAACTCGAGCGAGTACTGGCGGGCGACGACGCCGCGATCAGCGAATTCGTCGCCACGATGACGCCGGTAATTCAGGCGCGGGTGGCACGCTGTCTTTTAAAAGGTGCACCACGCGACATCCGACGCGACACCGAGGATCAATGCCAGAACGTCTACGCCCATTTGTTCGCCGACAATGCGCAGGTGCTGCGTCGCTATGACGCCGGACAAGGCATGTCTCTACGCAACTACGTGGGCCTGGTCGCCGAGCGCCGCGTCATCGACTCGTTGCGCAGCTCCAAGAGCAATCCGTGGCGCGAAAACACATCGCTCGACAATGACGCGCTGTTGATTTGCGGCGCGGGCTCACCCGAGCGCGAAGCCACCGGCCAGTCCGCCTTGAGCGCGCTGCTTGATCTGTTGCGCTCAACGTTGTCGCCGCTGGCGTGGCGACTCTTCCAACTGCTTTACGTGCACGAACTCAGTGTTGCCGAAGTCATCACCGAGACCGGGTTGAGCAGCGACGCAATTTACGCCTGGCGCAGCCGCCTGCGCAAGGCCGCGCGCGATGCACAACACTCTTTAAATGTCAGGGCACCGTAACGATGACCACTAACGACTCCAATGACGATCTGCTGCGCCAACTGGGCGACCACGCGCGCGACGAACAAAGACGCGAAGCGTTGCGCCCGCTGTCGCAGGACTTTCAGCAACGCATGGCCCAGCAGATCAAGAGCACTGTGGACAAGAATACCGCCGATGCACCTGCCCGGTCATCGCATCAGCGCACCTGGTTCGCACTGGCCGCCAGCCTGATGCTGGGCATCGGCTTGTCCTTTGGACTTATTGATCGTAGCCCGTCCACCGCACTACCCGACTACGAGCTTGAGTTTCGCGCCGGGGCCGAAACGCGTTCGTCGACCAGTGACGCCGCCTTGCGCAGCGGCGATGCGCTCGACATCGTATTGCGCCCGCGCGTCGACACGGCTGAGCCTCTGGTCGTGTATGTCGTACGCCGCGCCGGCGACACGCTGGTCCCCGTGGACGTTACGTCGCGCTGGTCAGACAGTGGTGCAGTACGCATTTCCGCAACTCTGGATGCGCAGATGGGTTTGGCGCCCGGCCCGCAAGACTGGTGGTTCGTCGTCGCACGTGCGCGCGATGAGTACGATGTGGCCGCCCTCAGTTCGCTGAATGCCACCACCCGCGACAAACACTGGCTGGCCTTCAGGCACCAATTCGAGTTTCAACCCTGACATGAGAATGACACTGGTCAGCCTGCTTGCCGTATTCGTGACGTGTCACAACGCTGACGCAATCGAGGCGATGTTTGACGGCTGTTCAGAAGTCGTACGCGGGCCGGTTTGTGAACTCAAGGGCGCCGATACGTTGATGGTGTGGCTGGCGACCCGCGATGCCGAAACACGTTGGACGCTGAACCATCTGGCCATAGAGCCCGCGAACAGGCGCAATACGCCAAATGGTCAGCTCTTCGAATTTTCCCTTACAGCGCCGGCGGGCCAGTTGCGTGCGCTGACCCAAAACGACGACACACAGTTTGAACTAACGCTGCGATCCGCGCGCTCAAACCCACATGCCCTGGCCGCCAACAACGCGATGGGCGAAGGTGATCTGCAACGTGCGCTGGCGGCCGCAAACACCGGGCTTGCGGTGGCCTCGGACGCGGACAAAGCGTCTTTGTACCGTGCGCGTGCCCGCATTTATCGTCGGCTTGATCAGCTAGCTGACAGTCACGCAGACTTTCGCGCTTCAATCAAACACGCACGCGAACACGAGCAACACTACACCGATGCATTGAGCACGTTGACGCTGGCTTACTCACTGCGTCACGATCTGGGCGACACCGTCGGCGCGCAAGCGTTGATCCGAGCGTTAAACACGCTTGAGCAAAATCACGCCTCCAGCGCGTTTTTTGCGCATTACCACAACGCCACCCTGCGCTTCCATTTTGAAGATGTGCGCGAGCATCTTTTGGGCATGCGTCAGGCTGCCACCATTGCGCAGCGTTTCGACTGGCAGACGCGCCTTCTGCGTACCCATGGGCGTATGGCGGTGCAATGGCAGCATCTCGGGCGGCGCGATAAAGCCGCTGCGCTGCTCGAACCATGGCACAACGATTTGCCGGCAGACCTGGCTGATACGGATCGCGTCGCATTCTGGAACAGCCTCGCCTGGGGCGAGGTGCTCGCGCTGGAGGTTGACGAGCCGCGCCGCGACGCGCTAAGCCGCTTGCAGCAGGCGTGGCATACGGCCGAGCGGGCGGGCAACGATCGTCAAAAAATCAATGCATTGATCAATTTGGGCCTCGGCCAATGGCATGCAGAGCAGCGCGATGCCGTGCACCTGACCCTTCAACGTATCGCTGAGTATCCGCAACCTCGTGCGCCGCAGCTACACTTCTGGCTGCTGGATTTACAAGCGCGCGCCGCGCTCATGGACGACAACAGTACGCTCGCCGCGCAGCTCTACGATCAGATGTGGCAACGCGCATCGGTGCTGTCGCTACCGGGCGAACAGTGGCGCGCGCTGGTGCGCAAGGCCTGGGTTCTCGAAGCGAGCGGCGACGACCGTGCAGCCCTCGCCGCCTACGCGAAAGCCGAGCGTTTCGCAGATTTGGAAGTGCTGCAGGTACCACTGCATGAAGGACGTGAGTCCCTGCTCGCCACGCGCCGTCTGGCCGATCACCGTCAGCTCGACTTGCTCCTCAAACAGCAACGACCCGGCGACGCCATGCAGGCGATGCGGCGACAACAAGCACGCGCGCGGCGCCTGTCGAATGTCGCGCTGCAGGTCGCGGCACTGGATGTCGCGCAGCGGCAGTCGTGGGACGAAGCCGTAGCGGCCTATCACGCTGCCCACAATGACATCAGCCAGCACTATGCAGAC
>CAYGSQ010000397.1:0-4083 GCA_964352435.1 uncultured Gammaproteobacteria bacterium
GACCTGAGCAGCGACGACATCGCCGAAATGTTGGCCGGCGGCTTCACGGCCACCTTGCGCAGTGGGGGCATATCGCCACACGGTCCGCGAACCGGCTTTTCGCGCCCGGCATCCGGGATTTCAAATTTCCCCGAGCCGGTCGGCGTCGTCAGGTCAACCGGAACGCGCAAACCACCGCCCTCTTTCGCCGCCTGAAACGGCTCGGGCTTCTCGCAAGACGTGGTCCCGCATGCGCTCAATAGCAGGGCTGCGCCTGCACCAAGGGCCACACGGCCAAGTCGATTCATCATGGATATCTTCATTCGTTGTCGTTCGTCAGTCAGTTACGCCGGTGCGCTGGACGCGAATCTTACCTCAGCCGCCTCGCAGGCCGCTGCAATTTCGTCAAAATACATCGCATCAAGTGGTACCAGCGGCAGCCGCAGCGTCTCGCCTATCCACCCCATCTGCGTCATGGCCCATTTCACCGCCATTGGATTGGACTCAAGCAGCAAGGCTCGATGCAAACCACGCAGCGGCGCGTTAAGCCGTACGGCCTTCTCAAACTTGTCGGCGCGAGCGGCTGCGCATATCTGCGCCATCCTCTCGGGGGCCACATTGGCCGTGACCGAAATCACCCCCAGCGCACCAACGGCCATCAAATCTACAAAACTGGCGTCATCGCCACTGAGCAAATCAAGCCGGCCCTCGCATAGCGCGACGATCTCCTCGCCCCGCTCCAATGAGCCCGTCGCCTCTTTGACCGCAACGATCAGCGGATGATCCGCTAAACGCGCAACAGTTTGCGGCAGCAGGTCGCAACCGGTGCGTCCGGGCACGTTATAGAGAATAAGTGGCTTCTGTGCGGCGTCCGCCACGCGCTCGTAATGCGCCACCAGGCCGCGCTGACTGGGCCGATTATAATAAGGAGTGACAGCAAGGACGCCCTGGGCGCCGGCCTTGACCACCGCTTTGGCAGCGGCCATCGACGAACTCGTGGAATTGGTGCCGCAACCCGCCACAACCGTCATGACATCGCCGACACGTTGCGCCGCGCGCTCGACCAGACGACAGGTCTCGATCAGGCTCAGCGTGGGCGATTCGCCGGTGGTTCCGGCCACCACGACGCCGTTGGTCCCCGCCTCGCGATGACGGGCCAACAGAGCGTCAAACGCCGGCAGATCGAGCTCCCCGCGCTCGTCCATCGGCGTGACTAATGCCACCATCGAGCCTTCAAACATAAGAATTCACCCCGGCACCTGACACCGCTTATGACCACACACGAGCAAGGTAGGTTTCGCTGCGGCGCAATGGTAGCCGCAGGCCCTGCAATAATAAAGTCAGGCGCTTGCGCGGCTGCCATGACACGGTACACTCAATTAGATGACGCACTCGAGAATTGACGCAATCTGATGACCCAACACATTCTGGTGACCGCAATCGGCACCGACCGCAACGGACTGGTCCGCCACGTCACCAAAACGCTGCTGGACTGCGGCTGCAATATCGCCGAATCGCGCCTTGCCACGATGGGTTCGCAGTTCATCATGCTTATTTTGGTCAGTGGCAACTGGGCTTCGAAAAGCAAACTCGAGAGCGCTCTGGCCGCGGTCGCCGAAGCTCAATCTTTGCAAATCAGCCTGCGCGAAACCGACATGTCAGTCGCCAATACCAATCAGCTGCCCTACGCAATTGATCTGGTGTGCATGGATCAACCGGGCATTGTTAACATTCTGGCGTCTTTTTTGAGCGCGCAGGATATTGCGATTACCGAAATGACGAGCAAGCGCTACGGTGCGGCACATACCGGGACTCAAATGTTCAATATGCAAATGATCATCAGCTTGCCCGGCATCACGCACATCGCCACGCTGCGCGAAGAATTCATGGCCCTGTGCGATCACTACAATTTTGACGCTATTCTCGAGCCGGTCAAAAACTGACTTATTCAATCTTTATCCTAATCACACCTTCAGGAGATTCCACATCATGAGCAAGATCGCCGTTGGCAAAAAGGTGCCTGCATTCAGCGCCCCTGCGACCAGTGATGTGACCTTCAAATTATCGGACTTTAAAGGTGAACGCGTGGTCCTGTACTTTTACCCGAAAGACAACACATCGGGTTGCACCACCGAGAGCCAGGATTTCCGCGACAACTTCCGCCGCTTCCGCGCGCGCAAGACGCGCATTTTCGGTATCTCGCGTGACAGTCTTAAAAGTCATGATAACTTTCGCGCCAAATACGACTTTCAGTTTGACTTGATCAGCGATGCCGACGAAAAAGTCTGCACCTTGTTCGACGTCATCAAGGAAAAGAACATGTACGGCCGCAAAGTCATGGGTATAGAGCGCAGCACATTCCTGATCGACGAAAATGGCAAACTGGCCGCCGAGTGGCGTAAGGTAAAGGTCAAAGGCCACGTCGACGAGGTGCTGGCAGCACTGAAGGCTCTTTAACTTCTAGGGTGACCGCTCTGACTGAAAAACGCGTATTCGTTCTAGACACCAACGTGCTGATGCACGATCCGACGGCCCTGTTTCGTTTTGACGAGCACGACGTCTACTTGCCGATGACCGTGCTCGAGGAAATTGATGCGGGCAAAAAAGGCATGTCGGAGGCGGCACGCAACGCGCGCCAATTTTCGCGCTTCATAGACGACCTGATCCACGACCTCAACAAGGACGCGATTGATGCTGGCATCTCGCTCAGCGATCCGTTTGAGCGCGCCAGCGGTCAGGCGCAGCAAGCCGGCCGTCTGTTTTTCGAGACCACGCCGGTGGGCAGCGCTCTGCCCCAAAACCTGCCGGGCCACGCGCCGGACAATCTGATTTTATCCTCGGCGCTGGCGCTGCGGGCCGCACGGCCGGACGAACAGATCACGCTGGTTTCAAAAGACGTCAACCTGCGCATCAAAGCCGCCGTGCTCGGCGTGCACGCCGAAGACTATTACAACGACAAAACGCTGAACGACGTCGATCTTCTATACACCGGCGCCACCGAGTTACCGAACGACTTTTGGAACACGCACGGCAAAGAGATGGACTCGTGGCAAGAGGAAGGCCGCACGTTCTATCGGGTCAGCGGCCCGATGGTCAGCGAGTGGACACCCAACGAATTTATCCGCGACCCACAAGGCCAGAGCTTCGATGCCATCGTGCGGCGCATCGAAGACGGCAGCGCCGTGATCGAACTGGTGCAGGACTATATCGCCGAGAAGCACGCGGTGTGGGGGATCAGCGCCCGCAACCGTGAACAAAATTACGCGCTCAACCTGATCATGGATCCGCGGGTGGATTTCGTCACGATTCTAGGCGTCGCGGGCACCGGCAAGACCTTACTCGCGCTGGCAGGCGGCCTCGTGCAAACCCTCGATGACAATCGTTACAAAGAAATCATCATGACCCGCGTGACCGTGCCGCTGGGCGAGGACATCGGATTTTTACCCGGCACCGAAGAAGAAAAAATGGAGCCCTGGATGGGCGCATTGATGGACAACCTGGAAGTGCTGACCAGCAATGCGAACGGCGGCACCTGGGGACGCGCGGCCACCAACGATCTGCTGCGCAGCCGCATCAAAATTCGCTCCATGAACTTTATGCGCGGCCGCACGTTTCTCGATCGCTTCCTGATTCTTGATGAAGCGCAGAACCTGACGGCCAAGCAAATGAAGGCGATCATCACGCGCGCCGGACCGGGCACCAAGCTTGTGTGCATCGGCAATGTCGCGCAAATCGATACCCCTTACCTGACGGAAACGACGTCCGGACTGACCTACGTCGTCAATCGCTTCAAATCGTGGCCGCACTCAGGGCACATCACGTTGTTGCGTGGCGAACGCTCGCGTCTGGCCGACTATGCCTCCGAAATCCTGTAGTGTCGGAACCTAAGCCCGCGGGCAGAGTCCTAAATAGCGTGAATACAAAAGGTTTCAAGAGGCGCATGCGCGCCGCATCCGCTGGCGTGTGGCTTATCAGCCTCATGCTGACCGTGCAGCCAGCGCTGGCGGCCGGCGAACTGCCGGACATCGGCTACTCGGCCGGCACCGTTGTTTCGGCGTCCGATGAGCAGAAAATTGGCCGCATGCTCATGCGCCAACTACGCGG
>CAYGSQ010000398.1:0-4023 GCA_964352435.1 uncultured Gammaproteobacteria bacterium
GAAACGCGCGATCGGGATGGGGACGGCGTGGGCGAGAACGCTGACGCGTTCCCGAATGACCCGACCGAGACGGTCGACTCGGACAACGATGGTGTGGGCGACAACGCCGATGCATTCCCGAACGATCCAACCGAAACACTCGACTCGGACGGTGACGGCATCGGCGACAATGCGGACCCATTCCCGAACGATCCAAATCTACCGACGCAGGATAGCGACGGTGACGGTGTCAACGACGACGTCGATCTGTTCCCGAACGATCCGGCCCGCAGTAGCGGTATCTGGCGCGACACGTTTACCGGCATCGGTGGCGTTGCGGTGGCCGACCTGACCAACTCGGCCAACTTCCCGAACAACCCCGCGTTGCTGGAAGAAGTGGCGCTGTTTGAAGGCCCGGTCAATGTTCTGGATAACTACGGTTCGCGCCTGCGCGGCATTATGTTCGCGCCAGAAACCGGCAGCTACACGTTCTGGGTGTCGGGTGATGACAACGTTCAGCTCAATCTCAGCACGGACAGCAGTGCCGCGAACAAGGTCGAGATTGCAAGCGTGCCGGGCTGGACGCCATCGCGCATCTGGAACAAGTATCCGCAGCAGCAATCTGCCAGCATCGAATTGGTGGCAGGTGAGGCCTACTACCTGGAAGTTCTGCACAAAGAAGGCGGCGGTGGTGACAACGTTGCGGTCGGCTGGCAGCGTCCGGGTAACGGCACGCTCACGGTCATTGGCACGCAGTTCTTTGCACAAGATTCGGACGGCGATGGTGTGGCCGATCACATCGATGCGTTCCCGAACGATCCGACCGAAACACTCGACTCGGATGGCGACGGCATTGGCGACAACAGTGACCCGACGCCGTTTGGCGACCAGCTATTTATTGACGACTTTGAGGGCGCATCGCTTTGGACGCGCAACCCCAATGGCAATGACTCGGCGACCACTGGACTTTGGGAGCAGGCGAATGCCCAGACGACCACCATCAGCGGTGTTGCGTATCAGCTGGATAACGCCGTCAGTGGCGTCAACTATCTGGTCACCGCGGGCGCAGCGGGCTCGTCTGCCGGCACCAACGACATTGACAACGGCGTGACGTCAACGCGTTCGCCCAACATCGCGTTGCCGGCCGGGGCGACCAGTGAGTTGTCTTTCTCGTACTACTTTGCACACTACAATAACGGCACCAGCGACGACTTCCTGCGCGTCAGCATTGTCGGTAGCAATACGCAAACGGTATTCGAAGAGTTGGGTGCACCCGACATCGATGGTGGAGCGTGGCAAGAGGCGGTCATCGATTTGAGCAGCTTCGCGGGTCAGACCATCTACATTCTGGTCGAGGCTGCGGATGCCGGCGTCCCGAGTCTGATTGAAGCGGGCATTGACGATGTGCGGGTGACTGCGCAGTAAAACTAGAGGACAAGTAAGCGAGTTTTTGTTGCAGCCAAAACGCCGAGACGCGGCGTTTGGTTGCTCGCGTCATTCGCTAATTTGGACTGCACGTTCAGCCTGTTTTACGATTTGGTCGACTTCGACGATCCCAACTTTCCCACGTCGGTCTGAACTTTCGAGTTGACGGCAACGCCGGTTCCGGCGCCAGCAGCGACCTGGCTCTTTTTCGGCGCTGTCGGTTCGCTGGTAAGGGTTGCGGCGAGAAGGTAGGCGTCGGCCATGGTCGGTACTTTGCAAATGTAATTGCCGAGCTTTTCGAGGCCCAATAGTTTGGCCAGCACGGCCGTGGAGCCAATATGATCCGACTGACCGTTCTGTACAATCTCGCTGAAGGTGTCGACGAGGATGAATTCATCGCGTGGCGCAAGACAGAGCACCGAAAATACGTGGACTCGATGTCAGGTGTGCTGCGCAATGACTTTTCACGCATTGATGACATTTTTCCACCTGGCAATGTTCCCGCGTACCGGTTCCAAACGGTGGTCGATTGGCCCGACCGCGAATCGTTCGAAGAAGCATTTTACAACGACAAGGCGCAAGAGAAGCTGAGCCAGGATCAGCGCAAGCTCGCAGAGCAGGTTTTTCTCGTCAGTGAAATTCTCTAGAGATAAAAAGAGAATGCGCTCCTGGTCAACGGCCGCAACTTCGAATACCTGACCGAAGATCCTTACCTCAACGGGCGGATGGCGGTGGGCTACATTAAAGGTGTGCAAGATCAGGCCGTGGCCCGTCGCGTTGCCGATGAGTCGATTGTGCTTTTGAAAAACGACGGCTTCCTGCCGTTGGCACGCACCAGCATCCGCAAGCTCGCCGTGATCGGGGCGAACGCGAATCGCAAACACGCCGGTGCTGGCGGCAGCTCGCAGGTGAGAGCCCTCTACGAAATCATTGACCGGGTTATGAAAAGGTCGCCTTCTCCGTCGCGCAATTGGATAAATGAAGCTGCGGCGGATTGAGTTCGAGTGCAAACGGGGCCACTTGACGCAGCGCACTTAAGCCAAGGATGTTTTTGCTTGATCCAGGCATCACCACCACCTCGACGTCGTGGAGCACGCACTGCTCGGTAAGCGTCAACGTCTTAACGCGATACATCTTCACGCGCTGGACTTTGCCATTGGCCATCGCGCCATGGATTTCCCGACTATATTGCGTGCCAGGGAGACGCACCACGCGTGCGAAGAGATCGGGCGTCAGCGATACGAACCCTGATCCGGTATCCACCAGGAAATCAGCCTGGACAGAGCCGGAAATCGAACCCTGTACATAGTAATTGCCTGAGGCCACCTCGGACATCGCCACGCTGTTGCCAAAGCGATCGGCGGCGGCCGTCTGGCACAGTGCGGTCAGTCCAAGAAACAGTAGAATTGTTCGTGTTGCGTATTGCTGCATATCGGCGTCCCGGTTACCCGATACTGATAAAGCAATATTCACGCCACATCAGGGCGACGGCTGGCCATGCGTATTGGTAGCCTCCGCGGCCTGTCGCGCACCACAACCGAGCATTCCATGGTTTTCGTGCACCATTATTGACGCCCCCTATATAGGACGCTAATATCCAGTCATAAATAGCCTACTTGGGAGCCTGGACGATGAGAAAAGTAACGCGTGTTTGTAGCTGCATCGGGGTAACGGCACTGATGGCGATATCAGTCGCGAATGTCAGTGCGACGGAAACCGTCCGCGATCTGGGTGACGGTCGTGCACTGGTCGTTAATTTTGCTGGCAAACCGCCTTTCAGTCGTAAGATCGTGGCAATCGAATCGTTGACGGCGGGCCAGTTGCGTCAGCTTGCAGGTGAGACGGACCAGGCGCGGCTGGCGCAAACGGTGAACGGTCCGCGTGGTTCCCTTTTCGGCGCCAAACCCCCGTTTCACAAACGCGCCGCAGCTGAGCGTGTGGAGTCCGATGTGTCATTCGCCAGATTTGAAGAGCAGCCCGCGACGGCTCCTTCCAAAGCCCGTCGCGGACCACCGGGCAAGAGCGGCGCGCTGCGCCGTCGATAGCGACGCGCAACGCAAAATACTATCTTGTTAAAGACCCGGTAGCTGGCCACACAAGACCGACTCGAATCACACCCAGCAAAATGACGTAGCTTGTTTCCAGTGCGACGAATACGCCGATAGGATGACCCGGCACACCGCGCTGCAGCAGGTACGCGAAATAGATCATCACCAGCGTATTGCAGGCCAGCGCCACCTGCACCGCCCAACGTGATCCCGTCCACAGCGGCACGGATGCCGCCAGGTTGAGCACACAAGTGCCGGCCAAGACCATTGCGGGCAACAAGGCCGTCCAGCCGTTCGCCCCAAGCGTTGGCCATACTGCTGATAAATGTCCAAGTGCCGCCATGGCTAAAAAAAGCCCTAGCAGCAGGCCGCCCAATGAGGCGAGCAGGTGGAGCAAATTGCGCGGCAACGGTGTGGCTGTATCAAAAACCAACGTCTTGATCTCCAGCTTTTGCAAGGCCGCATTCGTAGGCGAAGACGACGGCCTGCGCGCGGTCGCGAATTCCAAGTTAGGAACGCACAAACGAAACATCCGAAAAAACAGTAGTGGCGCAGATAACCAGTACTACGA
>CAYGSQ010000399.1:0-4012 GCA_964352435.1 uncultured Gammaproteobacteria bacterium
AAATCCGAAGATCAACCGTCCGCGTCGACTGGTGGCGGCGGTTACCGGATCGGTCACGATAAAGAAGGCGGCCAGCATCGCGCTGCCGGCGCCCAAATGAAAGCCGGCCGATGCGTAGGTATCCGCATCGATCATGCGCAACGCGGTGGCCGTGACAATGACACCGCCAAGCAGCGCGATGGGCAGTTGCCAGCGCACAATTTTAAGGGCCATCAAACCCAAACCGCCTGCGAGGACCGCGCCCTGAAACACCCACCAACTGCGCTGGTTGCTCATGTCACCGCTCATGACTTCGCTCAGCATACGCATGCGTCCAAGTTCCACACGCAGCTGATCGAGAGGCGTCGCCATCGTGACGGCGTCCCAGCCGCTGTCGCCGGGCACGCCCGTGGCGATGGTGGCAAGGCTCTGCATAACGCTGAGCTCGCCCGTGCCAGGTGCGGGCCAGCGTGTCATTGCTTCGGGGAAGGATACGAGGACGACCGCATAACCGACCATCGCGGGATTGAACAGGTTGCGGCCCAGGCCGCCATACGCTTGTTTGCCGACTATAATCGCAAAGAGCGCGGCCGTTGCGGTTACCCACCACGGCGTTAGCGGTGGCAAACAAAATGCGAGCAGGACGGCGCACAACACCGCGCTCAAATCGGTGAGTGCCGGCATCGCGGCACGCCCGCGTGCCCGCATGCAAGCGGCCTCTGCCAACGTGGCCGCGATGCTCGCAATAATCGCATTCACAATCAGTCCCGGCCCAAACAGCCACACGTGTACGGCGGCCGCAGGTAGCAGTGCGAGCAAAACCCAGCCCATGACCAGCGTGACCGTGCGCGGTGCGCGGCCATGGGGGGCAGGTGTCACGCTAAACATCACGGTCCCGCTGGGCGCGCTGTGCTTTGGCGCGCGCGACGGCGGCCTGAATCTCACGCTTGCGGCGCGCTTCGGGGGTGACGGCCGCCGTCGGCGTGGTGCGTGCCTTGCGCTGTGCCTGTCGTTCGTTTTTGTCGCGTTCCAGACGGGCCAGGCGGTGTTCGTAGCGGTCGCGTGCGTGACGCGCCTTGTTGCGCCCGAATTCGCGGGCGCGCACATCTGCTTTCGCGCGGCGGAATTGTTCGGTTAGCGGGATCTGACTGGGACACGCCAAATCGCAGCAGCCGCATTCAATGCAATCGAAAAGATGCAGTGCGACGGCACGGTCCGGCTCGCCACCCGTCGCATGCCAATGCAGTTGCTGGGGTAACAGCGATGCGGGGCATACCAGCGCACATTCGCCGCAGCGTATGCACGGGTTGGTTGGCGCCGGCGCGTCGATCTCTTGCGGCGCAAATACTGTCAGTGCATTGCACGCTTTGGTCACGGGTACGTCGTCGGTCGCGAGCGCCGTGCCCATCATCTCGCCGCCCATGATCAGGCGGTCAGGCGCGCCCTGGTAACCGCCGCACGATGCAATGACGTCGCGCACGGGGGTACCCAAAAGAACGCGCAGATTCGCGGGTTGCGCGACACCGCCTCCACACACCGAGACGACGCGCGAGGTAAGTGGCTCGTCGAATTGAATGGCGCGATAAACGGCCAACGCGGTCGCGACGTTGTGACACAAAAAACCAATATCCAGCGGCAAGCCGCCGCTGGGTACTTCCTGTCCACTCAACGCGGCAATGAGTTGGCGTTCGCCACCTTGCGGATAGCGCGCGGGCACCATGGCAAATTCGAGTCGCTCATCGTTGATCTCGTCGAGCGCGGCACGCATCGCGTCGGCTGCCCGCAGCTTGTCGGCTTTGACGGCGACGATGCAGTGGTTGATCTGCAGGATGTGCAGCATGCAGCGGGCACCTTCGATGATATCCCCTGCGTGTTCGCGCATCAGTGCGTCGTCGCAGCCAATGCTCGGGTCACATTCGGCGCCGTTAATGATCAGCGTTTGCAGCCGCGTGTCCACTTCAGCGGCGAGCTTGACGGCGGTTGGGAAGGTGGCGCCACCGAGTCCCGTGATGCCGGCCTGAGCGACCGCGTGGCGCAAGCGCGCAGGCTCATCGAGATGATAATCGTGATCGCGCTTGAGGCGCGGCAGCTGTTCGTCGCAGCCGTCCGTTTCGATGATGATGCAGGTGTCGTGCAGGCGCGTGGCATCGGCGACGGGCGCGGATTCGATTGCGACCACGGTGCCCGACGTGCCGACATGAATGGCGCCGCTGATGGCGCCGCTTGCTTGCGCGAGCATTTGGCCGCCGAGCACGCGGTCACCAATGGCGACCAGCGGTTCGGCCGACAAACCGATGTGTTGCCGCAGCGGCAGTACCAGTCGCTTTGGCACGGGCATGATTGCAATCCCGCTGTCCGTGGCAAGTGACGCGCGACGGGTGAGAGCAAGACCGCCCTTGATAGCGTGGATGGTGCGTGTCCCGCTCACGCTGCGCGTCCAGTTTTGTCAGGTACACGTAGGGAAATACAGTCGACCGGGCAGGGCGCAATGCATAGTTCGCAGCCGGTGCATTCGCTTTCGATGACGGTATGCATGCGTTTGCTTGCGCCGAGGATGGCGTCCACGGGGCAGGCCAGGATGCACTTAACGCAACCAATGCATACATCCTCGTCAATGAAGGCAACCGGCGCCGGACCGGGTGGCGTGACGGCAAGCTCGATCGGGTCACGGTCGAGCAGGCGGGCCAGTGCGTCGACGGTTTCCTGGCCGCCGGGCGGGCAACGATTGATTTGTGCGCGCCCTTCAGCGATCGCTTGCGCGTAGGGGGCGCATCCGGGGAAGCTGCACTGCTCGCACTGCGTTTGTGGCAGCAGCGCATTGATGCGGTTGGCGACGACGTCGGTTGCGGTGGCGCGCGGCTTGCTTAATGCGCTGAACGCCAGGACCAGTGCGCACACGATAACTCCACAAATAAGGGCGGCCAGCATGAAATCAGGTATCGCCGAAACCGGCGAACCCCATGAATGCGAGCGACAGAATCCCTGCCGTGACCAACGCAATTCCCGGTCCGCGAAAGGCATAGGGGACGTCGGCCGCATTGAGCCGCTCACGGGCACCGGCAAAAATAATCAAAACCAGGGCAAAGCCAAGCGACGCGCCGAGTCCGTAGGCAAGCGACTGCGCAAATGTCCGCGCTTCAAATACGTTGAGCAGCGCGACGCCCAAAATTGCGCAATTGCTGGTAATCAAGGGCAGGTAGAGTCCGAGCACCCGGTGCAACATGGGGTCCAGTTCGCGGATCATGTAATCGGTAAATTTGACCAGCGCCGCGATGACCAGAATAAACGCGAGCAGTCGCAAGTGGGTCATGCCGAATGGCGCCAAAATGAAATACTGCACAAGCCATGTGAGGCCCGCGGTCAGCGTCAACACAAACGTCGTGGCGAATGACATCGCGACCGCCGAGGATACCGAGCGCGTCGATCCCATCATCGGACACAGACCCAGAAAGCGGGTCAACACCAGATTGTTGACCAGCACGGTGGACACGACGATGAGCCACAGTTGTGTCATGTCGTGTCCTGGTCCGGGGTTACTTCACCCGCATGCCCGGCTTGGCGCCGTCATCCGGGTTGAGGATATAGATCTCACTGCCGCCGGGGCCAGCCGCCAGCACCATGCCCTCGGACAGGCCAAAACTCATTTTGCGGGCGGCAAGGTTCGCGACCATCACCGTAAGTTTGCCGACCAGGTTATCAGGCTCGTAGGCCTTCTTGATACCGGCAAAAACCTGACGTGTTTCGCCACCCAGATCGAGCACCAGTTTGAGGAGCTTGTCGGCGCCGTCTACGTGTTCGGCGCTGACGATCCTGGCGACCCGCAGATCGACTTTTTGAAAATCGTCGATATTGATGGTCGGCGCGAGATCGAGCGTTGGCGTTTCGGGCGCCGGCGGATTGGCCGCCTCATAGCGTTCTTTCTCGATGGCGACGATCTTGTCGAGCGTCGCGGTATCGATGCGCTGTAGCAGCGGCTTGTAGCGCTCGATGGCGCGACCGAGCATGGGTGTCGAACGGTCGTCCCAATGGGTGC
>CAYGSQ010000400.1:0-4011 GCA_964352435.1 uncultured Gammaproteobacteria bacterium
ATTGAGATTGGTACCGGTGCCTCCGTCTACTCGCTGGATTTCGCAGCCAATCAGTATCTTTGGCTGGCGGCAAATTACCAAGGCATTTTGCGCATCAATACGGCCGACCCGGAAGCGCAGCCGGAATTAGTCGTGTCGGATGAAGATCTCAATCAAGAGATCTATACGCAAGTTGTTGCCCAGGTGTCAGGTAATGACACAACGGTCTTTTTTACCAGCATCCAGGGCGGCGTGTTTCAATGGCGCGCCGGTACCACCACACGGGTTATTCCTGAGATGGAGCTTGCGGGCAACACTGTCTACTCGATCGCACCGTTGCCTGACGGCACGTTGGTGCTTGCCACCAGTCGTGGCGCGTATCGCTACGATCTTGCGTCCCAATTTCTTGAACATTACAAAGCGCTGGACGGATTTGTGGCCATCGAGGCGAAAGTGCACGCAAACTATCTCGATGGTGATCATTCTTTGATGATCGGTACCACCGGTGGTGTGACGGTAATGGATGTGCGCCAACCCATGGCAGGCGTCGGTCGCCCCACCGCGCGGATAACAGGGCGTACCGTCGACGGTGTTGATATCGGCAGTCGTGACGGGCTGCAGGGTGATCTGGAGTTTGAAAAAGTGGTCATCGAGTTTACGGCCGTATCCACACGCAAACCCAATGGTATTGAGTACAGCTACCGGCTTGATGGGCAGGACAAGGATTGGAGTTCGCCGTCGCAAACCACGTCCATTGGCTTTTCAAACCTGAAGCCTGGTGCCTATGAATTTCGGGTGCGCGCACGTCTTCCGCGCGGTCAGTGGAGCGACGCGGCAACCTGGTCCTTCACCGTACCAACGCCGTTCTGGCGTACACAGTGGTTTATCGCAATGACCATTGTTCTTGCGCTGGCATTAACCTGGTCGATGATCCAGTTACGCTTGCGTTCCATCGAACGCATTAATCGGCGGTTGCGCAGTGAAGTGACTGAGCGCACAGAGTCTATTGAAGCGGCACGCCGTGAACTGGAGCAGACCAACAATCATTTGAGCAGCGCAATGGAGGAGCGCCAAAAGGCCGACGCATTGCGCGCAGAAGTAGAGGCGCGCTTCCATCAGGCTTATCAAAACTCGCCCATTGGAATGGCGCTGGTTGATACCGACGGCCTCGTCTACGACGCTAACCCGAAAATGAAGCAATTGTTTTGGCCCGACTCGTCCGGCGAAGATCGTCAGCCGCTGATTCATGTGGTGGCTGTGGCCGATCGCCAGCGGTTTTCCGAGTTCTTCGATGCCTATGCAATTGAGGCGTCCGAAGTTGCCAGCATGGAGGTGGAATGCCAGGCGCACGATGGCCGGTTGCGCCGTATCGACTTTCATCCTTCGGCAGTGCGCGATCGCGACGGCGTGCTCAAGTACATTGTGCTGCTGGCACATGACGTTACCGACAGTCGGGCGATGACCGATCAGTTGGAGTACCAGGCGCGCTTTGATGAGTTGACAGGGCTCGTGAATCGCCGTGCGTTCGGCGAGCGCTTGTTGGAGGTGGGTCGTGGCGCTGCCGTCGAGCATGCCTATTTGATGTTCCTTGACCTCGATCAGTTCAAGGTGGTCAACGATACCTGTGGGCATGCGGCGGGCGACGAGCTGTTGCGCAAGGTGGCACGTATTCTGCGCAAGTGTGTACGCGATGACGATACCGTAGCTCGTCTTGGCGGCGATGAGTTCGCCCTGATTCTCGTTGGCTGTACGCAGAAGGTCGCACTGGAACGGGCAGAGGAAGTCCGACAGAGCATCCAGGATCTCGAGTTCTTATGGGAGCAGGAAGTATTTCGAATTGGTGTGAGCATCGGTGTGGTGCCAGTCAAGCAGAGCACTCGGGACCTGAACGAATTGCAGCAGATCGCCGATGCCGCCTGTTATGCCGCAAAGGAGGCGGGCCGCAATCGGGTTCATCTGGTGTCAGGCAAAGGCGATATGGTGCACGAACGACGCGGCGAAATGCGCTGGGTGCAGCGCCTCAATCAGGCAATCGATCACGACAATTTTGTGCTGTTCGGTCAGCGTATTCTCGCGCTCAACGCCGCAGGTACCCAGGCCAATCGGGTCGAGATCTTGTTGCGTATGCGTGACCGGGACGCGAAGCCGCTGATACCGCCCGGAGCATTTTTGCCCGCAGCGGAGCGCTACGGCTTGCAGGGCCGACTGGACCAATGGGTGGTCAATAAAGTGCTGGAGGTGCTGCGTGCACAAGAGAAGCCGGCCATGCAGGGGCAACAGTTTTGGGTCAACCTTTCGGGTGCGAGTGTCGGCGACAAAAATATTTCTCAAGCGCTCATTCGCAGTGTGGAAGCGGCTGATCTGCCACCAGGCTGTCTGAATTTCGAGATCACGGAAACGGCCGTCATTCGGAAAATAGATGATGCCGCTGCATTGGTTGAGGCGTTGCAGGCGATGGGGTGTCGTTTTGCACTTGATGACTTTGGCAGCGGTCTGTCGTCGTTTGGCTATCTAAAGCGATTAAACGTCGACTGCATCAAGATCGATGGCCAGTTCGTGCGCGACATTACGACAGACCCGACGGACCGCATATTCGTCAAGTCGATTATCGATATTGCGCACACCCTCGGCATGCGCGTAGTTGCCGAATTCGTGGAAGATGAAGAGATTCTTGACATGGTCCGATCGCTTGGCAGTGACTATGCACAGGGTTTCGGCGTTCATCGTCCCGAACCGCTCACCTCAATAGTCGATCTTGCGCTACCGGTTGACTTGGCAAAGTTGGGCTCGTAGCCGACGCCGGCGTTTCCTGCGGGGGTGCTTGGGATGCACTTGCAAGACGCACAGCGCCAAGCCAAAAGGGATTTTCGCCTCCAATTTGGTTGTCAGTTCAATGAAAACAGACTCACTCTTAGTGTGCGCGCGAATTCTACTCTAGCGACCAAAACGCACTGACTACAGCGTCAAGTGCGGTAAACTCAAAGCGTATGTTGATGTGACGAGGTCGCTGGATGCCAATCGCATTTAGGTTGATGATTGTTGGGTTTGTCGTTGTGCTGGCGCCGGTATCGAGTTTTGCCGAACGAGAGTCGAGCTGGCTGACTACGCGAGCACTAAGTGCCGCGGAGCTGACGGCGCAGGCAGACGCCGATACCGACGGTGACCGGGACGCGCGTATCCGCGCTCAATTGACCCTGGCCGACTACGCAATAAATCAGTCGACAGAGGCTGCGCGCGGCTATCTGGAGGCCGCTGAAGCGGAACTGTTGCCGGGCACTGATGCCGCCGATTTCGCCTTGGCGCTTCGTTGTCAGCTTGAGCATCGGCAAGGTTTGCCGCAGGCCGACACATCTTGCGCGTCGATCACTGACGGATCTCGTGTCTCCAGCAATTCACTCGTGAATGCCTATTTTTTCGCCACGCGTATGTACTATTACTATCGTGAAGGAGATCACGCCCGCTCGTTGCAAGATGCGCACAAGATGCTCGATCTGGCTGATGCCGTCGGTGATCGCGGTCTGCTTGCCGCGGGCAACAATATGGTCGGGCTCCATTTTGGCACCAAGTTGCGACCGCGTATGGCGCTGCCACATTTTGATGCCGCGCTGCGCAATGCAAGGCAACTCGCCTACCCCGAATTCAAGATGATCATTCAGCTCAATCTCGCGTCGAGCTATACCTACCTTGGGCGCGCGCAAGAAGCGCTGCAGATGTTGGAGGAGGCTAAAGCAACTCCGGTCGTTGATTTGTACCCGACACGACGATTGGTGGTTCAGTCAATGATCAGTCAGGCGCGCGTGGCTGCCGGTAAAATTGACGGCGCGCGCGCGGACTTGCTGGCTGTTATGGACGCGGTTGCGGACCAGGTGCTGCCGGATGCCATGACGTTCGGATACACGGGTTTGGGTCTTATTCAAATCGCTGAGGGCAATCCGGATGCCGCGCTGATTAGTCTGGCGAACGTTCTGGAAATTACTGGCGAGGATTTCGAAACGGGGATGCAGCATCCCAGAATCCAGCTCATGGTCGTGC
>CAYGSQ010000401.1:0-3947 GCA_964352435.1 uncultured Gammaproteobacteria bacterium
GGCCAATGCCACGTATGTGATCCCGATCGCGTTTGCACCGGAATTTGAGATGTCGTTACCGTAGAGGCTTCGCAACGAATTGTGAGCACGCGCCAAGGCCCGGACCGGGCGGTGCAAAAAACCCGGTGCGCAACAGACCCAGGTCAACGGCATTCACCGCGCCGTTGCCGCAGAGGTCCCCGTCTTCAGCCGCAGCAATGTCGGTAATGATATCGAGCGTGTGAAACGTCCCGTACACGTCGATTTGGTCCGCGGTAGACAATCTGCTGACCAGCAGCAAGCACACCAGCAATGCGGCAATTGGCCGTTGCGTCCGCTTGATTATCACGTTGACCTGCTTCCATCGCATGGAATCCGTCCGAGCTTAAACCGCGCAGGCGTGGCGCGATATGGCGGATAGCCCTCGTGACCATTCTGCTACAGGCGGTGCCTGCATGTGAGGGAAAATCAGGCTGCGTATCGCTAAACCAGGTAGGCCACCGAAAAACGACGAAAGCTGTGGCTGAATCTGAATGCTGAGTGACGAAAATGATGGACACGAATAAACGACAACACCGCCCCGTTCTGTATACATTGCTGCTTTGTCTGATGATGGCGGCAGGCCTTGCCCGCATCGCGCTCACATTGACCCACGACGCTCGGCCGGGTGACCCTTTGCGCGGCGCGCAGACGGACACCGTCATCATTCGGCGCAGTGTCCAATTGGTCACCTGCGCGTTCCAGGTGCTGCTTGCGCGGCCAGGGATGACGCTACTTGATGCTGAGGACACAGCGGCTGTCTCAGGCGGATATAGTCTGGACGGTGCTGCCTAGTTCTATCGAATCAAAGCAAGGCATGGATCATCGTTTATTGCATCCGGTGCCAGCGACAATCCCCTCATTAGCCGATTCAGCATGTTTCCATTTGCCGACGATTTCGGGGAAGTCATTTCTGGGGTTGTCGGTGCCAGACGTATAGATAACGCCCGAAAGAGCTACTTTGTTGTCAGCGGAGCTCAACTGGAAATCTCCATCTTGAATCGAACCAGTAACATCTGTGGTCCTCCCAGACGCATCAATCATATGACCCGTTAGCTCAGTGCCTGACGCGTAGATTTCCACGAACCCATAGTTTTCCGTGGATTTTGCGTTGTCTGGGGGCCTGTAGAGCTTGACTTAAGCGATCCAATATCGCGGAAAATATTCTCTGGGTGATCCAGATATTCACGGCGAATCGTGCCAATCAATCGCTCGACGAGCGGGTGAGAATGCTTGGTCAGAATCCTTTGCACCACATTTTTGGTGTGAGAATTTGGAATTCGCGACCCACACGAAGACACCAGCGCTACGGCGCTAGAGGTGGCCCGCACAGCGCCTGATAGCGCCCATCCCACTTATATGCGAGTTACAACGCTCCGCTACACTGCCAGTCTTAACGTAGACAACTTACAATGGGAGTGGGGAGATGAATCGTGATCGCGTAAATACTTGGGGCCTGGTAACGGCACTGTGGCTTTTGGTCGCACCGAACGCATCGGCGCAAATTGCTGAATCGCTCAACTATCAGGGCTACCTGACCGACGCGGCGGGCGCCCCGCTGGACAGCGCCACGAATGTAACCTTCTCTATTTACGCCGTGCAGAATGGCGGCTCGCCGCTGTGGTCCGACACGCAGGTGACAACGCCTGAGCAAGGCCTGTTTAACGCGCAACTTGGGGCAAGTGGCAATCCGTTTCCCGCTGGCCTGTTCGATACGCCACTGTGGCTCGGCATCACAGTCGGCGCCGACGCGGAAATGACGCCACGCCGCGAGTTTGCGGCCACGCCTTACTCTCATCGGGCGCGCGATGCGGACACCATCGGGGGTATCAACCCCAGCGCTCTCGATCAGTCGGCCGATGTGGCCACCCTGGAAAGTGGTCTCACCTTAGCGCAATCGAATATTAGTGTGCTCCAGACGAACACTGCGACCCAGGCGGCCGACATCGCGCAGCTCGACACCGACCTGTCATCCACCGGTGCGGATCTAACAGTTGTTGAAAACACGTTGCCAACATTGCAGCCGCTGGTGAGCCAGTTCTGCAGCGCGGGCTCTTCAATTCGGGCTATTTCGGGCAGTGGAACCGTAACCTGCGAGATTGATGACTTCGGTCCTTGGCTCACCAATTCCATCAGTGCACCTTACGTCACGGGGACAACGCGCATCGGCATTGGCACATCGGCACCGGCTGCCGCCCTCCAAATCGACGCACCGTTAGATACCGATCCGTTTCGGGCGCGGGTACAAAGCTCAACGAAACTTCGCGTGCATACAAACGGTAGCGTATCCGTCGGAACCAGCTCCGCGGGCCCTGAGAATGGACTCTATGTTCTGGGTAACGTTGGCTTCGGCACTACGACACCGGGCGCACGGGCCAGCGTGGCAGACCCGAACTGGCAAATGTCACTGGACAATACGGATGTAGGTGGCAGCGAGTGGTTCGTCGGCTCGAGCGCAAACGCATGGCAGTCTGGTGGCGGCAAGCTTATATTTGCACCCACAAATTCTTCGAGCAACGCGGCCATGACGATCGATGGCGCAAAAAATATCGGTATCGGAACTTTCAACCCTGCAACGCGCTTGCACGTCGCTGGCGGCAGTGATGTCACGTCAGCGGGCGGCGGCTTTTTACTCATTGGCAACACCACATCCACGCACATCGCCATGGACAACAATGAAATTATGGGGCGCAACAACGGCGTCGCCGCTCAGTTGGCGCTCAACGCAGAAGGTGGTCTGGTGACGATCAATTCGGGCGGTAACGTCAATGACGACGCGATGGACATCACCGGCTCTCTGCGCATCGACAGCGGGGAGAACAGTGGTGTGATCATTGGCCGCACGACATCGACGCCAACCAATTCGGTGATTCAACCCACGTCGTTCGAAGTAGGGCTGGTTGGTTTTAGCGGCGCCCCGTTCTGGAGAATGTACAGCAGAGAATTTTACGCCAGAACGGCGATTGATTACCGCACGTATTCTGATCGTTCGCTAAAACGTAACATTCAGCCGATCGGCAATGCGCTTGAGACTGTACAACGATTGGAAGGCGTTTCGTACGAACTACTGGACCATCCGTTCGACACCAACCCGCGCAAGCTTTCCGACGAGGAAGAGTATGACCGCAAACACCAGCTCGGCTTTATCGCTCAGGATGTCGAGGAAATTCTGCCACAACTGGTCAAGGAAGATGAGGACAGTGGCTTGAAGACCGTCGGCTACATGGGCGTCATTCCGATTCTCGTTGAAGCAATCAAGACGCAGCAGCAGCAGATTGATGCGCAAGCTACAGAGCTTGCACAGATGAAGAACGAGCTCGCAGAGTTGAAGCGGGCGCTGCGCTAACGACTATCGGGTACCATGTGCATGGCGAATTGCAATTCAGCACGTTCTGAAAACTTAACTCCCTTTGGTGGATACTTCACGGATGAACACCTACAAACGACACCGGTTTCCGGCTGAGATCATCAGCTACACAGTTTGGCTGTATTTCCGATTCAATCTAAGCCACCGGGACATAGAAGATCTACTCGCCCAGCGCGGGATCGTCGTGTCGTACGAAACCATTCGACTCTGGTGTATCAAGTAGAGCAGTCGCACGAACCAACCAGAGTGCGGGAGCGTGGGATGCGGAGATTCAAGTCGGCAAAGCAGGCCGGAAGATTCTTGAGTGTCCATGCGACCGTTTACAACGCGTTCAACTGAGCTCGTCACTTGATCAAAGCCGCACATTACCGAGCGCTCAGGGAAGCTGCGTTCAGCAATTGGTCATCGGCTGCGGCACGAAACGGGACTTGAAAAATCTGCCGTTCGGGAGCATTAAGTTGTCAGAACCCGCCGCACGCTTCCCGCGCCGCCACCGCCGGCGTGGCTGCTGAGGTAACGCAGGCGAGATTGGCAGCGTACATCGTCGGCGCAGACCAAAAAT
>CAYGSQ010000402.1:0-3418 GCA_964352435.1 uncultured Gammaproteobacteria bacterium
AGCACCTGCAGCAGGATGTTGAACACGTCCGGGTGCGCCTTCTCGATCTCGTCGAGCAGGATCACCGAGTACGGACGACGACGCACGGCTTCCGTCAGGTAGCCGCCTTCTTCATAACCAACATAGCCCGGCGGGGCACCGATCAAGCGTGCAACACTGTGCTTTTCCATGAACTCCGACATGTCGATGCGCACCAGCGCGTCGCCGTCATCAAACAGAAAATGCGCGAGTGCTTTGGTCAGCTCGGTCTTGCCCACGCCCGTGGGGCCGAGGAACAAGAATGAACCGCTCGGCCGCTTGGGGTCAGACAGACCGGCCCGGGCACGGCGCACCGCGTTGGACACGGCACTAACGGCCTCACGCTGACCGATGACGCGTTTGTGCAACGCGTCCTCCATCTTCAAAAGCTTCTCGCGCTCGCCTTCCATCATTTTTGCGACCGGGATTCCGGTCCAGCGCGCGACGACCTCGGCCACTTCGGCGTCAGTCACGCGGTTGCGCAGCAAAGTCAGTTTGCTGATGTCCTTTTCGCTTGCAGCCTTGAGTTTCTTCTCAAGCTCCGGAATCTGGCCGTACTGCAGCTCGGACATGCGCTGCAGATCGCCGGCGCGTGATGCGGTTTCCAGACCCACGCGTGCGCGCTCGAGCTCTTCCTTAATCTGGCTGGCATCTTCGACCAGTGCCTTTTCGGCAATCCAGATCGTTTCAAGGTCGTTGTATTTTTTCTCAGCTTCTTCGATCTCGTCGACGAGTGCCGCCAGGCGTTTGACCGACGCTTCGTCCGTTTCTTTTTTCAGCGCTTCATGTTCAATTTTCAGCGTAATGAGATTGCGCTCGAGTCGATCCAATGCCTCGGGTTTCGAATCGATTTCCATGCGGATGCGCGACGCCGACTCGTCAATCAGGTCGATCGCCTTGTCGGGCAGCTGACGATCCGAGATATAGCGATGCGACAGCGTCGCGGCCGCGATGATCGCCGGATCGGTGATCTCCACGCCGTGGTGAACTTCATAGCGCTCTTTGAGCCCACGCAAAATTGCAACGGTGTCGTCCACCGACGGCTCGTCTACAAATACGGTCAGGAAGCGCCGCGCCAGCGCTGCGTCTTTCTCGATGTGCTCGCGATATTCGTCCAGCGTCGTCGCACCCACACAGTGCAACTCGCCGCGTGCCAACGACGGCTTGAGCATGTTGCCCGCGTCCATCGATCCCTCTGCTGCACCGGCACCTACCATGGTGTGCAGTTCATCGATAAACAGAATGATGTCGCCTTCCTGCTTGGCCAGTTCGTTGAGCAACGCTTTCAGGCGCTCTTCAAACTCGCCGCGAAATTTGGTACCGGCCACAAGCGCGGCCAGATCAAGTGACAAGATGCGTTTGCCCTTGATGCCCTCGGGCACTTCGCCGTTGACGATGCGTAAAGCCAGGCCCTCAACGATGGCGGTCTTGCCGACACCGGGTTCGCCAATCAGTACGGGATTATTCTTGCGCCGCCGCTGCAACACTTCGACCGTGCGGCGAATTTCCGCATCGCGGCCGATGATCGGATCGATCTTGCCCTGCTCCGCACGCTCGGTCAGATCCATCGTGTATTTTTCGAGGGCGCCGCGCGTGTCTTCTGCGTTCGGGTCGTTGACCTGTTCGCCACCGCGCAGATCGTCAATCGCTTTCTCGAGCGCCTCTTTGACGATGCCCGCCTGCTCCATGGCGCGGCCCAGCGGTCCGTCGTCGTCGACCGCGGCCAATGCAAACAGCTCGCTGGACACATACTGGTCCTCGCGTTTTTGCGCGAGCTTGTCGGTGACGTTGAGCAACTTTGCCAGGTCTTTGGACACGTGGACTTCGCCGCCCGCACCGCTGACTTTGGCCTGATGATCCAGCGCGTCGCCCAGCTGCGAGCGCAGCATATTGACGTTGCTGCCGGCTTTAACCAGTAGCTGACGCACCGTGCCACCGGGCTGATCAAGCAGCGCCGTCATCAGGTGAATCGGTTCGATGAATTGATGATCGCGGCCAAGTGCCAGGGACTGGGCGTCGGCCAGGGCCATTTGGAATTTGCTCGTCAGTTTATCCATTCGCATGGCATTACTTCCGTCATTAGATAGATGGGTACTAGATTGGGATCTTTGGCGCCTTTTCAAGCGTCCACGCCCGGTAACCAGATATGGCGAGGAGCCGCAACGCCCACAGCGCGAACAATGGCCCAAGGTATGGCACAAAATTTACCGAACGGACCACTAATGCACCGCCGAGTGGCTGAAATAGATGACCGCAATACCCGCGGCGATCAGCGTGACCTGCAAAGCGCTGGTCGGCGCATCGACTTTGCGATGCAGGCCCGGTATCAGATCGGCCACCGCCACATACAGGAAGCTGGACGCCGCCACCGCTAAGACGTAGGGCAACGCACCCTCCGCGCCGGCCAGCCCAAAGTAGGCCGCGACGC
Source organism: uncultured Gammaproteobacteria bacterium (assembly GCA_964352435.1). Taxonomy (GTDB): domain Bacteria; phylum Pseudomonadota; class Gammaproteobacteria; order Steroidobacterales; family JBCCMA01; genus JBCCMA01. The sequence continues at coordinate 2,447 of CAYGSQ010000402.1, forward strand.
CGCCGATCACAGTAGTCAGACTGATTAGAACGTTGTAAACCAGTGCTTTGGTGCGCGACATTCCCCCTTGCAAGAGCACGGCCACCTCGCCCACTTCTTGCGGAATCTCATGCGCGATCACCGCGACACTTGTCACGATACCCAAATGAACGTCGGTCAAAAACGCCGCACCGATCAGCACACCGTCAAGCAGGTTGTGCAAGCCGTCGCCGATCAACACCATGGATGCCGACGCGGCGTCGCGGTGCTCGTCGGACGGACCGTGCGCTTCGCATTCGTCGTGATGACAGTGGCGCCACAGCACGAGTTTTTCGAGCATAAAGAAAATCAGTATGCCCACCAACACGGCCAGTCCGACGCGGTGCACGTTCTCAATCCCGGCACCGTCGATGGCGTGGGGCAGCAGCCCGAGCAGTGCGGCACCGAGCAGCGCGCCGGTCGCGAAGCTCACCAGATGCGGCACCAGTCGCCGACGAGTGGCGGCACTTGCGAGCAGGAACATCGACGCGGCAAGCGCCGACAGCACGCCGCCCAGCAGCGTAAAACCAATAATCCACAGCAGTACGGGTGACACTAGAACGGCCCTCGGTCAGGCAAGCGATCACGACAATTTGGGTTGCTACGCGTGGGATTCAAGCGGATGGATCTCATGAACGGGGACGATTGGGGCAGTTACAAGCGCGCCATGATAGCTCGACTAGCGACGCGCGCCGAGCATTTTAATTGAGATCAGGTCGCAATCCAGATAAGGCTAGCCATGCGCCCACATTGACCGGTACGGCGGTAGGAAAAAAACCGGGCCTCGTCCGTCAGCGTGCACCAGCCGCCGCCGTAGACCTCCTGGACGCCGGTTCGCGCGAGCCGCAAGCGCGCGAGTGCATAAAGATCTGCATGCCAATGGTCCGGGCGGCCGGCCGTAAACGCGCTCGCCGCCTGCGCATCCTCGTCGACGAACGCCGTACGCACCTCAGC
>CAYGSQ010000402.1:3428-3942 GCA_964352435.1 uncultured Gammaproteobacteria bacterium
CGGGATATCGGTTACGGCGGCGTCGGCGGTCGGCACGGTGTCCGTGGTGTGCCGCACCACGTCCACGCCGTGCACCTGATCAAGCCAGCGAATCGGACCGGGCAGATGGAGATCGCGGGACAGTCGGGCGCGATTTCGCGCGACGTGTGACAGCTCGTCGCCGACGTGTTGCCCCAGGTTCAATGAGGCATACACACCAGGACTGACGCCACCCGCGCGACAGGTCGTCAGCGCACATACGCGCGGCGGGACCGGCCAGTCGGCGTGAATCACATCGAGCATGTTAGTCGTCGAGCGCCTGCTCGGCGTCGAGGGCCGCTACCAATGCGGCAAAATCCGCCGGCAGTTCGCAGGTCACATCGACCTCCTCGCCCGTCACCGGATGCGCGAATCGCAGTCGTTTGGCGTGCAGCGCCTGGCGTTCGAAATCGTTGAACGCTTTGCGCAAAGCCTCACTGGCGCCCCGGGGCAGCGCGCGGCGACCGTAAGTCTGATCGCCCACCAGCGCCCAGCG
>CAYGSQ010000403.1:0-3915 GCA_964352435.1 uncultured Gammaproteobacteria bacterium
CCCTTCAGGACAGCCACTTGTACTTCGCAAACAGCGGCGTATGGGACGCGGGCCAAAACCGCATGCTGTGGGTGGGTGGGCCAGGGAGTTGCTGCGCGAGCACGCCAACCTACAAGTTACTGACCTACAACGAATCCAGCAATTCGTGGTCTGCGCAAAACACCCCCTACACAACCGGTGGTCACGCTTACGACGCCAATGCTTTCGGCAACGGCACCTTGTACTTCGCACTGTACGGTCAGGAAAGCGTTAAGACCTGGAACGGCAGTAGCTGGTCAACGTTGCCCAACATTCCATGGGACGCGGAAGTCGCTACCGCGATGGCATACTACCCAGAGGGTGGCGGACCGGTCTATGTCAACGGCAACGGTCGTGCAGCTATCTTCAAGAACGGTAGCTGGACACAAATTTCCGGTGGCTCGTGGGGCAGCATTCATACTTTCGCAGAATACAACCCCGTGCACGGTGTGGTTTGGCTTGGTGGCGGCAACGATAACGATTTCGCAAATTACCGCCTCAATGCAGACTTGTCGCTCACGCGGATGGCCAATGCGCCTTTTTCAATGACCGTACCCAACGCGATTCAGGTTGCCGACCCCGTATCAGGCAAGTATCTCGTACTCAATCGCAACAATAACGCCTGGTGGGAATTCGATATCATCGCCAACCAGTGGTCGCAGATCTCGGGCATGGCTAACAAGCCCAGCATTAGCGACAGCATCATCGCGGTCTCATTGCCTGAACACGGCGCGATCATGCTATTCAACGAGAGTCCACGACGTGCGCACCTATACCGGCATACCACCAGTAGCACGAACGCGCCGTTGGTTAGCATCACGGCCTCACCTTCGACCATCAACAGTGGCGACAACACCACGCTGACCTGGACCACATCAAACACCACCAGCTGTACCGCCAGCAATGGCTGGAGTGGCAGCAAAGCGGCCGGCGGCGGCACGCAGACGATGACCAACCTGACGGCCAACAGGACCTACACTTTGACCTGCACCGGCAACGGCGGCAGCGCGAGTGACAGCGCCACCGTGGTTGTGAACGACGACCAGCCTCCGCCATCCTCTGACTGGAACACGCGGTCGACCGGACCGGGTGTGCTGTACGCCACCAACTTTAGCAGCCAAAGTGACGTCAGCGACCACGTGCTTCCAGACAACCAGGCAAACCAGGTGACGTGGGAACGCAATCTAAAAAAGTCGGGCAACGGCGCGCTGCGTTTCGAGATGCTCAACTCGAATGGCACCAACTTTGGTAACTGGTATCGCTGCTGGTCCGATCCCTGCGACAACCTCGAAGCCAACGAAGAAATTTACGTTCAGTTCCGTCAGTACACGCCGACGTACATGGTCAACCACGTGTGGGAACACCAAGGCTCATCACGTACGCACTTCAAACAGATCATTGTGTCAGCCGGCTCCACGCCGAGTTCGAACCGTGCATGGGAAGTGGTGCTGACCAGCGACAACACCGGTTTCCCGATCGCGTACTGGCAGGATGGTCAGGTATCTGCACGCCTGATGCAGGACGGTGCAGACACAGAATGCTCCAGCACCGATTTTCGCATGCAGAACCTGGTGGACCGTGGCCCAAACCCGCTGTCGGGTAATAACCCGGCGACCAACCAACCCTGGACCGCATGTGAGCAAGACCGCGCCCGCTATGGTGGTCTATACAGCTACTTCCAAAGCGGCGGCCAAATTGGCCCTGCCGATCCGCTTACCGGCGCCTGGAAATATCCGCTGGACGGCTGGGCAACATACATGGTGCGCATCAAGCTTGGCCCCAACGGTCTTGGCTCGAGCGGCAACCTGATCGAAATCTATGCCGCGCATGATGGCGAAGACTTCGACCTGATCATGGGCGAGAGCAATGCAACGCTTGGCCCGGAAAACAGCAGCGGTGAAGGTCTGAACGGTTTTTGGTTGTTGCCGTATATAAGTCGCGGCATTGCCAACACGTCACGCGACAACACGTTCACGGTTTACGACGAGGTTATCGTCTCGCGTAACTTTATTCCGGCGCCGGATAGCGCGGGCACCTCCGGGCCTACGCCGACCGTGGTTTTGAGTGCAAGTTCAAGCTCGGTTCTGAGCGGCGGCTCAGCCGCGTTGTCCTGGAACACAACCAATGCAGATAGCTGCAGCGCATCTGGCGCATGGAGTGGCACACGTAATACGAGCGGCACCCAAACGGTTGGCCCGCTCACCAATACCAGCACCTATACACTCACTTGCAGCAACGAGAATGGCTCAACAAGTGACGCGGTCACCGTGACGGTGACATCGGTTCCGAGCGACGACTTCGATATTCTACAAAGCACTGACGCCACACATGTCGATTCGTTTGCCCTCGATGGCGCAACGGTTAGCGGTGACATTTACGCATACGTCATTCCCTCGCAGAGCATCAATCAGGTCCGCTTTTATCTGGACGACACCGATGCTTCTTCTGCACCGTTTAACGTCGAGTTCCTTGAACCCTTCGACTTCGGCGCAGGCGGCGGTTTCGATACCACACTGATCAGCAACGGCGCGCACACGCTATCGGCGTCGATCGATTTGGCCGGTGGCTCCACGGAGTTTGTGACGGTCAGCTTCAACGTCTCCAACTCGGTAACTTTCCCGGACCCGGTGGTTAACTTTTCGGCCACCAACGTTTCCATCGACTACGGCGGCTTTACGACGCTGCAGTGGTCAAGCTCCGATACCACCAGCTGCGAAGCTGGCGGTGGCTGGTCCGGAAACCAGGCGATCAACGGCAGTGCGTCCGTGGGTCCACTACTTGCGGATACCAGCTTTTTTTTGACGTGTACCGGGCCGGGCGGCACCGCTACGGGCACCGTGACGGTGCTCGTCGCACCACCATCAGCGCCAACCGTAACGCTAACCGCGACGCCCTCGTCCGTCGCCTATGAAGGCGCCAGCCAGCTGCAGTGGAGTTCATCCAATGCGACATCCTGCGCTGCGAGTGGTGACTGGTCCGGTGGCCGCGGACTTAGTGGTAGCGAGAATGTGGGCCCGCTCACAAGCAATGCCACCTATTCACTGACTTGTACGGGACCTGGCGGTGACACAACGCGCACAGCCACAGTGGCCGTAGCAGCCGCGCCAGCGCCGGTGGTCAACATTAGCGCGACGCCCAACCCAACCGATTACAACGGTGCCTCGACCATTTCCTGGTCGTCGTCCAACGCCGATTCATGTGCGGCCAGTGGCGGCGGTTGGGGCGGTCAACGCCCGACGTCCGGCACGCTTATTGTTGGCCCATTGACGTCTACGCAATCGTATTCTCTCACCTGTACTGGCGCGGGTGGCAGTACCAGCAACAGCACCAACATCGTCGTTAACCCGGCCCCGGCCCCCACGCTGTCACTCAGCGTGTCGCCGACGTCGGTCAGTTTCCAGGGTGAGTCGACCATCAGCTGGAGCAGCGCAAATTCCGATAGCTGTACCGCATCGGGCGGCTGGAACGGCTCACGCGGCGTGGCTGGCAGTGAGACCACCGGTCCGCTCACCAGCGACACAACGTTTACACTCAACTGTGTCGGCCCGGGCGGCAACATTAATCGCAGCGCGACGGTCACCGTCGGCGCCGCACCGACACCGACCATTTCTTTTGGCGCCACACCCACGACCGTCGATTTTGACGGCGCGTCCACGCTGACCTGGTCAACGACCAATGCCAACAGTTGTACGGCAAGCGGTGACTGGAGCGGCGCGCGCGGCGTTGCGGGAAGCAGCACAGTAGGTCCTTTGCAAAGCACCAGCACCTACGTCCTGACCTGCACCGGCACCGGCGGCGACAGCAGCGAGAGCGTCACGGTCAACGTCAATTCACCGCCACCGACACTCGAGTTCGCGGCCCAACCCGTCGAAGTGCCCAATAATGGCACGTCATCGT
>CAYGSQ010000404.1:0-3910 GCA_964352435.1 uncultured Gammaproteobacteria bacterium
ATGTAGGGTGCCGCGACGTACGGATCGTGTCCGACTGCTGCGGGCATCGCTTGCTGATCGACGACCAGGCCCGGCAGTGCTGCCGGGTCGGGAACCGGCAGTCCGAGTCCGGCCGGCAGGGGCGAAAACGTCTGCAGAATGCCGCCGGGGTACAACGAGCTGTAAGCGTCCACGCCGAAGGTGTTGCCGGTGGCGGGATTGAGCGACCAGAAATTAGATTTGAATACGTCGAGCGGGATGCTCGGGTCATTGTGGCTGGTGGAATTGATGGACACGGCGGCGCGCGGCGTGCCGGCGAGCGGTCCGGCTGGTGCCATCGCCAGCGCCGGATCGACGGGGCTGGCGGCGGCGGAGTAAACCATTTCGAACTGATCGCTTGGCACAATGAGCTGGGGTAGCGCGCTACTGGTTCCGCGCCGCACCAGTTGCGCGTGCATGACATTGAACGGCGGCAGGATGCTGAATACTTGATAATCAATATCGGCACAGTGCATGCCCAGGTCATTTGCCGCGAGGACGCGGTAATTGGCGTTGCCAAACAACGCCTCAGTGACACTGGATTCGATCACGCCGGCACCGGCCGGGCCGGGCGGCGCGAAGAAGAGTAAGCGCAGGCGTCCAAGATCAACAACGTTGACCGTACCGTCGCTGTTCAGATCGGCGATCGCGTCGTCCCTGAAAAAGCGCCCGCGCAGAATACCCAAATCGATAATGTTGACGATCGAATCGTTGTTGAAGTCCGCGTCGCAGGCATTGCCAAACCCATCACTGTCGGCATCTTGCTGCAGCGGATTGGGGTAGGTGGTGCAATTGTCGCAGGCATCGCCGACGCCATCGGTGTCCTGATCGGCCTGATCCAGATTGTAGAGTGTGGGACAGTTGTCGTCGGGCCCACCTTCCGCGCCGTGCACGACGACGGCTTGCCCCATACCCCAAAGTGCGATGCACAGCAGCGCCTTGCCTGTATTTCCCATGTCGATTTTCCCCCGAATTCGGATGCGTTTAGCGACCCGGATCTGGATGGGTGCGCAACGCGCACTCGACGGATTGCCCAATGCGTTTTTCCCATATCGGAAAAACTCACTCATACAGCCAACCTAGTCTTCTGGTGACCAAAGGTAATGAGTAGATATACTTATGGACTCTAACGCCGACGACTTTCTGAAGCAGATATTGCCGACAATCTTTTTATATCCGTCAGCTGTTATGTGTTTTGTAAGGGCAGGTGCATGCAGCGAGTGGGGCAAGGCGATATCCGGAAACCGGAAGCGTCATCTTCCGGGTTCAGTCATTTCGCTCGATCTCGATGCCGTTCCCGATGCTGTGCGTCTACTCACCATTCATCGAGCGAAAGGGCGAGTGGTGAGTTTGGCGGCTAATTCTGTCCGATTATCGTCGTCGATAAGTGACGCGTTTGAATTTAGGCTCGAGCGAATCCCATGAAGACGAATCGCCAACATGCATCGCGGATAACCCGATGAAAACTGGTTGCGGCATTGGGTGCCATTGCGGCTTTGCCGATGGGTTGATTTACGGTTTGCAGGATGGTGTGGGGTTTTGGCCAGCAGCGGCTGCTCAGCCTGCGGCGATATACACTCGTCCAACGCCCATGATTGCATGACGGCGCATGCCGCGAACCAGAACGATGCAAGCCAGGGTCTTCCAGCACCGTCTAACGCATGCTCTTACGTACATGGGGTACACTTCCGTTTAATCTATTCTGGATTGACGTAATGAATGCAACCACTGATCGACGCGCGTATCGATTGACCAATATCGATTTCATGCGTGGTCTGGTGATCGTCATCATGGCCCTGGATCACGCGCGCGACTTCTTCCATGGATTCAGCGGGCAGGATCCTATGAACGACCCGAACATCGCACCTGAATTATTCTTCACGCGCTGGGTTACGCATTTTTGCGCGCCTGTATTCGTGCTGCTTGCTGGCACCAGCGCTGGCCTTATGGCGTCGCGCAAAACGTCGCGGGCACTGGGCGGCTTCTTGTTAAAAAGGGGGCTGTGGCTGATCGCGGTTGAGTGGTTTGTCATTAGCACCGCGTTTACGTTTTCGCCTTTTGGCATTGCGCAAATGGGCGGCCTGACCCCGGTGATACTGCAGGTCATCTGGGCTATTGGAGCGTCGATGGTGTTGCTCGCTGGCGCGCAATTTTTTGGCCGGCGCGCGTGTCTGGTCCTCGGGCTCGTACTGGTCGTCGGGCACAATCTGGTAGATCCGTTCTGGCCCGCGAGTGACATCACGTCAACTGATTTGCCGCTGTGGGCGAGCCTGCATACACAAATGAGCGCGGTACTGGAGCCGTTTCTACTGGTGTTTGTTTATCCGCTGCCACCATGGTTCGGGGTCATGCTAATTGGTTACGGCGCAGTCGGTGTGTTTGAACGCGAACCGCGCGAACGCGACGCATGGCTACTGCGCGCCGGTATCACGATGACTCTGGCGTTCATTATATTGCGCGCACTGGACGTGTACGGCGATCCCAACGGCTGGCAAACACAAAGCACACTGGTCGGTACCACGCTCGATTTTCTCAACACCTCAAAGTACCCGCCGAGCCTGCTGTTCTTACTTATGACGCTTGGACCAATGTCCATCCTGTGCGCGTTCGCTGATCGCTGGCATGGCTGGTTCAAGGATACGATGGTCATGTTCGGGCGTGTGCCTTTTGCATTTTACGTCGCTCACTTCTATGTGCTCCACCTTCTGAGCGTTGGTCTCGGCATGATGCAGGGGTTCCAACTAAGCCAAATGTGGACGTTCTTTATCTTTTATCCCGAAGGCTACGGCTTCGGCTTGGTGGGGGTGTATCTCGTGTGGGCGGTTGTCATGCTCATGCTGTATCCGTTTTGTCGCGCGGTGGCCGGCGTCAAGGCGCGGCGCCGCGACTGGTGGCTCAGTTACGTGTGAGTGTGCAACGAGCGCCACGGCGCTTGCAGAATGCCTTGCAAGATGAACGGCGACAGGCTCTTGATCACGCGTTGCTTTTGGCGCTGAAGTAGCAAACTTGGCGATACAAAAAAGGGCCCGCCGAAGCGGGCCCTTTTAGTTTAAATACGAGAGCGACCGATTAGTCGCCCCCGCTATTCCTACGGGCTTGGAAAGACCGAGAAGTTCGGCACGATCACCGCCTCAGACTTGCTCTCTGCGCCACCGCGCGCGCCGTCGCCGCGATCGCCGTTGGCGAACAGCAGCACGCCAAGTACTTCAGAGTTGCCTTTGAAGCGGCCATTGTCGATGACTTCGATGTTGCCCGATGTCATTCCCGGCACATCCTCGCTGATTACGCTGTAGCGCTCTGTACCCGGCGTAAGGCTGATGCCCTCGATTGTTTCGCCAGGTCCACCGAAGTAGAAGTCCTGAGCAAACACTGTGGCATCGACCGTCGTCGTCCCCAGGTCTTCGATACCCAAGCCAATCTGCTCTGCGCAGGCCAACAGCACCGTGTTGCCGGTGTTGGTTGCGTGCTCAGCAAAGAAACTCACGCTGGTCTCTTCGGTTGCCGTGTTGAGGACAAACGAACCCTGGCGGCCGTCGCCCACGCCGGTGAACGAGATGTCCCGATTGAGCACCACATAGTCGTCGACGCCGTCGCGATCAATGTCGAGGCTGATCTGATGGCTGACCGGCAACAGGTGGGTTTGGCGCTCCCAGGTGTTGAACGCAAAGGCCCACAAGAACGACTCATTGTCTGAGCACGTACCCGCACCCACCGGGAACGTGGCGACGCCAACGGCCCGGATGTCCGGTGATGGGGACTGCTCGCCCGCGTCGCCCGCAGGATCATTGCCACTGAGTGCGATCAGATTGTAGGCGTCGATCTGCGCTGTGCCCACACCCTGGTTGACCAAGGCAACGGTTTGCTCGGTCGCGTCCGTCAGGATGCTCGGCAC
>CAYGSQ010000405.1:0-3898 GCA_964352435.1 uncultured Gammaproteobacteria bacterium
TTCTTCATGATGTCCCTCTGAAAAATACTTAAATATTCGTGTTATTCGTACAAAGCAAAGCTGTTGGCGCTTTTCGGACATTGTCCGGGTTAGAGGCTTCTTATGCAACTGGCCCCTGAGCCCGGATATGCACAAACTGCCCCTCTAGCGTGCCCGGCGGCGGCGCAGGCCGAAGCCCATCAGACCGAGACCTACCAGCGCAAGCGCTGCAGGTTCGTCGACGGCGGTGCTGCCCGCAGAGAAGTTAAACAACGTGCCCGCCTGGTTGGCGGTCATGTTCCAGGTACCGAAGGTGTCGTCAAAGCCTGCAGCGCTGAGCGTGCCGCTGCCTTGAAGGACCAGAAAGAACGAGTTCTGGAAGACAATTTCGATGTCCATCAATGCGAATTCGAAGCCGCCGATGGCCCACAGCGGGTCAACGCCCGACGGTGCCAGCGGGTTGAAGTCGAAATCCTGATAGAAGCCAACATCGCCGGTGGCGATGCCCGCAAGGGCGAAATCGCCCGTCGTGGCGTCGACTGCAAAGTCGTCGCCAATGAAGTCGATGCCCGTTGCATCGCCAAGGCCCGTGCCGCCCGTCGGTGCAAAGTCGCCCGACATGGTGATCGCGCCGTCAATGAACGCTGCGTTGGTCGTGCCTGCCGCAAAGGTCAGCGTCAATGCTGCAAATGCGGTAAAAATTCTGGTTTTCATCTGGTATAGCCTCTTTCTGAGTTGAACAGGCGGGAATCTTCTCCTCACCCAGCCCCGGTTTCCGTCCGGTTGCCTGTGGATATCTGCAAATACCATGCCCATTCTTGCCAGTTGATTGTTATCAAACGTAACATCTTACAAGCTGTTGTTATTTCAATGGTAAATAGTCTGGATTGAGACTCGGTTCAGCGGCCGATCGCGGCGCACAGCGCGGTTGGTTGATGCCGCGACATGCCGTGTAAAACTTTTCGACGGCCCGTGCCGGCGTTATGTTATGTGCTTTAGACCAGATCCGGGTCCAGCGGCTGCCAGTGGATATCGGGCCGCAGACGCAGCCCGATATCGTCGACATCAACCTGGGTCTCGGACACGCACTGGCCCGCGACACTGATGCCCGCTTCGCGGACTGATTCAGCGCGGCCCGAAATCAGCGGATGCCAGGGCGCCAGTCCGCGGCCCTCGTGCAGACGTCGATAGGCGCAGCTGCTGGGTAAAAACGCGATGGCGCGATAGTCGTCTGGCCGCATCGAAACGCACTCAGGCACGCGCGTGGTCCGATGCGCGTAGTCTGTGCAGCGGCCCGTATCATTGTCGAGCAGGCGGCAGGCGACGTCTGAGTAGTGAACCTCATCCGTGTTCTCGTCCTGCAATTTGTGCAGGCAGCAACGTCCGCACTGATCGCACAGCGCTTCCCACTGCTCGGGCGACATTTCGCGCAGCGTCAATCTATCCCAAAAGGGGGCTGGCTCTTTCACTGGCTGCTTTGCCACGCTGGCTCAATGGCTACGCGACTCGTAGAGTATCGGGTCACATCAATGGCTCCAAAGGATTGCTATGCGCGCTGCTTTTCTGGATTACGCGACGGTGGACGCGGGGGATCTTGATCCCACCTGTTTGCATGCCTCACTCGACAAGCTGACACTTTATCCGGCCACCGAGCCCGGCGCCATTGTCGAGCGTCTCGCGGACTGCCAGGTCGCGCTGATCAACAAGATACGCTTGGGCGCGCGCGAGTTCGCAGCGCTGGAAGATCTCAAGCTCGTCGCGCTGGCCGCGACCGGCAGCGACAACGTTGACCTGACCGCCGCGCGCGCCCACGGTGTCGCCGTCACCAATATTCGCGACTACTGCACGCCCTCGGTAGCGCAACATGTCATGGCCTTGATCCTGACGCTGGCGCGCGGCCTTGATCGCTATCGCGCCCTCGTGTCGCAGGGACAATGGCAAGCGCCCAAGCCATTTTGCTTGCTCGACGCACCCATTGTGGATTTGGATGGACTGACGCTTGGCATCGTGGGCTACGGCACCTTGGCCAAAGCGGTCGAGCGGGCGGCCGCAGCGTTTGGCATGCGCAGCCTGATCGCCAATCGACCCGGGGGCGAGCCGCTGGCGGGCCGAGTGCCTTTGGCGACGCTGCTCGAGCGCGCTGACGTGGTGACTTTGCACTGTCCGCTCAATGACAAGACGCGCGGCATGATCGACGCGCCGGCGCTGCGGCGTATGTCCCCCAGTGCTTTGTTGATCAATACGGCGCGCGGCGGTCTGGTGGACGGCGCTGCGCTGGCCGACGCATTGCGCGCTGGGCGGCTCGGCGGTGCGGGTATCGACGTACTGCCGGTCGAACCCCCGGCGGCGGACGATCCGCTTCTGGCCAGTGATATTCCCAATTTGATCGTTACGCCACACGTCGCCTGGGCCAGCGTCAAGGCGCGTCAAAATGCACTGCAGGAACTGGCTCATAACGTTGCGTCGTTTGCGCAGGGCGGGCAGCGCAACCGGATTGACCCGTGCGACTAGCCAGCCAGGCGCTCCCTGCTTGATATGCGAGCTAAATAGTTATTATTATTTCAATAGATTTTGGCAATGGAGTTTGGCGGTGAATCTACGGACACTGCGCTACCTCGTGGCGCTGGATGAGACGCGCCATTTTGGCCGTGCTGCTGAGCAGTGTTTTGTCAGCCAACCGACGTTGAGCGCGCAGCTCAAAAAACTGGAAGAAGAGCTTGGTGTTGAGCTGGTCGAGCGGCGCCATAAGAACGTCATGCTGACGCCGGTGGGACTGAGCGTCGTCGAGCGCGCCAGACGCATGCATCACCTGGCGGATGAAATAGTCGATGTCGCCCGCTATCACCAGAATCCTCTGGCGGGAAAGCTGGCGCTGGGGTTTATTCCGACTATCGGGCCGTATCTGTTGCCGCACGTCGTGCCGGGGTTGGCAGATGCGCTTCCGGCTATGCAGTTCTACTTCGCGGAACACCAAACGGCCGACCTGGTGCCGCGGTTGGTGAGTGGTGAACTCGACATGGCCATTCTGGCGATTCCCCACGGGCAGCATGAAGGTGCCTTGCTCACGTCCCGCACGCTGTTCAAAGAGCGGTTCGTTGTGGCCATGCCCAGTGCGCACCCGCTTGGAAAACGTAAGCGCATTGTGGCCGCTACGCTGTCGTCGCATGAGCTGCTCCTGCTCCAGGACGGGCACTGCCTGCGCGATCAGGCGCTCGACGTGTGCGGCATTGCGGAAGAGCCCGCGCGTCAGAAGATGGCGGCGACCAGTCTTGAGACGCTGCGCCAAATGGTGGCGGCCGGTCAGGGGGTTACACTGCTGCCCGAGCTTGCCGCACAACGTGGCGACAGCGAGCGCATCGATATTCGTAATTTTTCACGACCGGAGCCGACACGCGAGGTTGCCGCGCTGTGGCGTCAAAGCAGTGTGCGACGGCCAGCCATCGAACAGGTTTGTCAGATCATTGCCAAGTTGGTCAAAACCCAGTTGAAACGCAGCGCCTAGCTGCTCGAAACGACCGCGTTTGCGGCGCATAGTATGCAATAATGACGCAAATAACGAAGCGTAAGGGGATGAGTGTGGAGCGTATTTGGCTCAAAAATTATCCGCAGGGTGTGCCCGCAGATATCGACTTGAACGAGTATCAATCGCTCAAGGAAGTGGTTGAACAAAGCTGTCAAAAGTTTCGTTCGCTTCCCGCTTATAGCTGCATGGGCAAAGTCATGGACTATGCTCGTCTCGAGGAGCTGAGTCGCGCGTTTGCGGTCTGGCTGCAAAACGACTCGGGTCTTGTAAAAGGCGATCGCGTCGCAGTGATGATGCCCAACGTGCTGCAATATCCTGTCGCTGTTTTCGGTGCGCTGCGCGCCGGCATGGTCGTGGTTAACGTCAACCCGATGTATACGCCGCGAGAGCTTGAGC
>CAYGSQ010000406.1:0-3880 GCA_964352435.1 uncultured Gammaproteobacteria bacterium
GCTCCGATTCCACGTCCACAACCAGTCGTTCCACCGGCTCGTTCAAGACGCCATCAATTTCTTTCTGGATGACCCTGGGTCGCGACACCGCAAGCTCGAAGCCTTCACGGCGCATGGTCTCCAGCAGCACAGACAGATGTAGCTCACCGCGACCGGAGACGCTGAACGCTTCCGGGCTGGCCGTATCTTCAACCCGCAGTGCCACGTTGTGGAGCGTTTCGCGCTCAAGACGATCACGCAGCTGGCGTGACGTCACATACTTGCCTTCACGTCCGGCGAATGGGCTGTCGTTGGTCTCGAAAACCATGTTGACCATCGGCTCGTCGACGGTGAGTGACGGCAGCGCTTCGACATTTTCCGGGTCGCACAGCGTCTGCGAAATGCGCGGGCGCTCGATACCGGCAATGGCGACAATGTCACCCGCCTGCGCGGACTCGATCTCACGCCGTTCCAGGCCAAAAAAGCCGAGGACCTGCGTGACCTTTTCGTTACGTATCACGCCTTCGCTGTCAATCACCTTGATCTGCGCGTTACGTTTGATTTCACCGCGGGCAATACGGCCGACCGCAATTGCGCCAACGTAGCTTGAATAGTCGAGGGAGGTAACCTGCATCTGGAAGGTGCCGTCACGATCAACGTCGGGCGGCGGACAGGAGCTGACGATGGTCTCGAATATGGCGTCCATATTATCAGCCAGCGTGTCGACTTCCAATCCAGACAAACCGTTCAATGCGGAGGCGTACACAACCGGGAAGTCGAGCTGTTCCTCGGTGGCGCCAAGGCGGTCAAACAAGTCAAAAGTCTGGTCCAATACCCAATCCGGGCGCGCCTGCGGACGATCAATTTTATTGATCACCACAATCGGGCGCAGGTTGTGATCAAACGCCTTGCGCGTCACAAAACGCGTCTGCGGCATCGGCCCCTCGACAGCATCAACCAGCAACAAAACGCAGTCGACCATCGACAAGATGCGTTCGACCTCGCCACCGAAATCGGCGTGCCCCGGCGTGTCCACCAGGTTGATGCGATACTCGCGCCAATCGATGCCCGTGTTCTTGGACAAAATTGTAATACCGCGCTCGCGCTCGAGGTCGTTCGAGTCCATCGCACGACTCGGCATTTCAACGCGCTGATCGACGTCATTGGCGTGCTTCAAAAGCTGGTCAACGAGTGTGGTTTTGCCGTGATCGACGTGCGCGATAATGGCGATGTTTCTGAGTTGGTTTGGCATGGGCGCGCAGTATACAGACTTGGGGCGCAAATCGGTGATTAGTGTTGCACTGTTTTACGCTGTCTCAAGATGCGGTTTCCACCACCGGATCGTCAACGATATGGCCACATTCAGCCAGAATGTCGTGAGCATCAGCGTGTAAAACGCGCTCTGCGGCAGGATGTCGTTTTGGACATAAGCAATGTTGAGCACCTCGAACGCCAATTCCGCTCGTCCAAGCATGCCAAAGTCCGCCATTAGCCTCGCGCCACGTCAATCCGCCCGTCTACCGACCGGCCGCTGCGGCCGATGATGCGACGCGCGCATCACCGGCCAAGACGGCTTCTAGTTTGTTTCGGTCGCCGACATCACGCGCAAGACGGGCCCATTATCCGACGATTTTAGCGTGACACGCTGTTGCATCACGGCTTTGCCCTGCGCCGTTTCAAACGGAATGCTGAAGCTGCGTGAGATCTGCGCTGAGCCGCTGCCGACATAAACCGTGGCATTGACCGACACGCGGCCTTCGTCGACCACCCGCACAGCAATTTCGGGCAGAGCAATCTCGCCGACCCGCCGCGCGCCCAGCTCAAAAGTCATGACTTTTTCGTCCAGCAGCAGCCCATTGTCGGCGTTAATTTCTACGCGCACATCATCAACGGCCCGCTCGAGATTAAAGCGCAGCGTCAATGGCACGCGGTCGCCGACGGTCACCTGGTACCGTTGCTGAGTCACGAGTGACACCGGCGCACCCTGCTTGCCGACACTGTGGTAGGTGTGGGCATCGATTGCGGGTTTGCCCGCCAGTGCGAGCGGCGCTGCCAACGCCAATCCAATTAGTAATGCTTTCATTTGCAGGCTCCTTACACAGGCGTCATGGTGACGGTCAGGCACGCGCGCCCGGATGAAATATTGGTCTCGGCGGGCCGAATGTTCGCGAATTCGTACACTTCAACAACGTACTCACCCGCCGGAAAACTCGCGCCCTGGTTATCAATGCCGTTGATGACATCATTGCTTTCAGTTTGTGACACGGCGAGAAAATCGCCCTGAAATAACACGATATCCGGATCGCCGGTGCCGCTAACGGCGATTTGATAATTCCCCGGCGTGGCCACACTGGCTCGCAGCAAGCGGCGGTTTGACAGTTTGTTGAAGACACCGAAGTCGCCGGCATTCTCACCACCGATGCTGCACACCACTACCGGTGTGCCATCTGTCGGCAAAGTGGTATACACCGGCAGAACATCATTCGCGTTGCCCGCATTGTTGGTCTCGACGGAACCGAATTTATCATTACCTGCGCCGACAATGTTCTTGGCAGTGAGCAGAGCGTTGATGCCGGCCGCAGATGACGGCTCCGCGTTTCGCAAAAATTCGGCAAACGAGAAAATACTGGTGACCGCCACATCCTGCGCGAGGGGCCCGGTCAGAATATCAAGCAAAGGGCCAAAACCCAGCGCGACATTGTCGATACCATCGGCATTGCTGTCGTAAAGGTCATACAGGATCAGCTGCACCGAGCCTTCGCTGTACCAACCCGGGTTGAGGTTGCCGCCGAAATTGGTGCCCGGATTATCGTCCTCCACGTCGATCGAAAAACCGCCCGCCTGATTGGCGCCGTTCGAATCGCGCGTAATCGGATCATCGGTCACCATGCCGGCCAGGGCGTAGCCGAAGCCTTCGCTAAACGCGACACGCAGGTCCAGGCGATCGCCGCCACTGTGCGCGCCACCGACACTGTCCGAGCGCCCGAAGCGGTCTTCAAAATAATGGCCCCACTCATGGATGACCACGTGCCCGTCAAACTCATCGGTGTCGGCGTTCGCGGCACCAAGCAGATAGATCTGGCTGTTTGTGCCACTGCGCGTGTAGAAACTCGTGACGATATCGCCATCCGCGATGTTGCCATCCTGCGGTCGGTTGTTTTCGCTCCAGTGCAGCGTGAGCGTCGGAAACTGTTCGTTCGGTCGCTCGGCGAGCACCTTGTTCAACGCCTGATACACCGAATCAAGAATCGCAAACGGGGCAGCCGACCGATCGGCAGAGTACTGACTACCGTCCCAGCCGGTCTCGGCCAGCAGGCTGCGTGCCTGCGTATCGCCATCGGCGATGCTCGCTGGCCCTTCGACCACATACAGCGCATTGCCCGACGTATTGTCGACCACGCGGAAATCCCACGACGGCGTGCCCGTTCGTATGGTTTCGGCGCGCGCGCGCAGACGCAGGTTCTGGCCCGACGTCACGGTCATTGAATAGTCACCGTTTTCGTCGGTCACGGCACTGGCGACAACGGCGTTCGCCGCGTCGATCAGCTCAACCGGTACCAGCCGCGCCGGCTCGGACGTCGTCGCAGAAAAGTTCAGGCCATTGCTGGCGTTGTGCGGGACGCGCTCAAAACTGATTTTCCCCGACACAACCGTATCGCCCATAGGCTGAGGGTTAGGGTTTGGATTGGGTGTCGTTGTGCCGCCACCACCTCCACCACCACAGGCACACAGGGCCAACCCCGCGGTCACGACGGCGGCGGCTCTCAAATTAGTCCGGCCAAACGGCCACAGTGTCAGCTTCACGTGCAATTCCCTGTCAAAGCGTCACAAGACGGGTGATGATCGTTATTATGCCCAATCGAGCTGAACACCGCGTGAATGCGCTCACAAATGCAGGAAT
>CAYGSQ010000407.1:0-3595 GCA_964352435.1 uncultured Gammaproteobacteria bacterium
GTCTGTGCCGGACTTTTGCGGTTTCCCGCCATGCCTAATTCTGGCCCAGCGCCTTACCACGTAACCACTGCGCCACATCCGATTCGTCGACTAGTTTCTGGGCGGCCTTTCTGATCATGTCGCCGCTCTCGACGGGATCATGTTCCAAAATGACACCATTCAAAATCAGGCAAATGTCCATTGCGACAAACGCGGTTCTCTCGTTGGCATCGTTGAACGCATGGCCCACAGCAATGTAGCAGGCGTAGCAGCCCGCGAGATCGAATACGTCAATAAGCAGACCGAAGGCAATACGGTTATCAATTCTGGCAATGACCGAATCAATGGACTTGTTTTGTGCCAGTCCCTGCAGCTCATTCGCACCGATGACATCGTCATGAATCTGGATGACGTCAGTTGTGGTCAAGTACTTCACTATTTGTCCTTGAGGTACTCAACGGTTGGAGCAAGACTGGTTTTTCTCTTTGCCAACGCAGCCGCAACTTCCCCGGTGGTGGCCGGTTCGAAAGTCAATTTCTCAACCGCAGAGGCAGGTACGAAATAGCCTTCAACCTTATTGCGATTTAGGATCGCGACGGGCCGTCCACCCGCCTCGCTGATCATTTTTCGTGGATCTCGCAATTCCGTAAGTGAGATCGTGTTGTTGGTAAGCAAATTTTGCATAATTTAGGTCTCTTAGGTGAAAGCGCCTCGCGCTAAAGGCGATGGTGCGATTAAATATATACTAAAATATACAGTTTAGCGAGCAAAGAGATGGCGTTCTCGCCAATACCAGTGCCGCGATCTCACGGGGTTTTTTCGTGCAGCTTCAGTGGAACGTCTTGAATGATGACAATGTAGGAAAACGGTCGATGCAAATGTACGTGCCGAACTTTTGTGTAAATTGGTTATGAACTGTTACGCATCATGCATAGTCGGCACACCACAGACAGCTGTGTGACTTGGAGTCTTCCAGGGCTATGCCCTTAGCATTTTGCGCTTGCGTTGCCTACGCTTCGCCAGGCCGTCGTGATCGAGCACGGCGTGCACGGTGTTGACGGCTGGTGTTGCAATCATCGGGTTCTCACGGTATCTCGGCTATCACTAAATGCCCACACGTGTAAACCATGTGCTCAGAATATTCTGTAAGCCATCTGTCGAGCACTACATGACGCTCTACATACCTTTATTACCGAGAAGCTATTAGAGCAAGAGCCCCGTGGCCCACCGCCGATGATGACAACCTGAGTTTTCGATTTTCTCAAAGCCGGTTAATTAATCGTTCTGGACAAGCTGAACGATCACATCCGTATATTCATCAATGAGCCTGTCGAGTTCTTCAGTGTCGCTGCGATCGATATTGCTCGCAATGATGAATTTGTATGCCAAGGCACCTTCAACGAATTCGTTCATGAGCCGAGCATCAACATTCTTTACCACACCGGCTTCCTGCATAACCTTGATGGATTCTGCGCGCTGTTCATAAACTTCGGACATAGCTGACCTGATTTTGTCCAAACGATCGCTGTTAGTCAGCGTCTCGAACAAAATCATGCGAGGCAACTCCGGATGATAAGCGTAGTAGCGGATCGCGTTCCGAGTGTGTTCACGAAAATTTTGTGTAAGCGAGCTGCCGGACTTAATATCAGCGATTAATTTTCTGCCCTGATACGCCTCCGCAATCAAATGTTGAACGACCTTCAGCCATAAAGTCTCTTTGCCCCCAAAGTGATAACGCACGTTGGCGTGGCTGACTCCGGCTGCTGTGGCGATTTCCCGTGTCGAGCAGCCGTCGAAGCCTTTGGCGGAAAATAGCCTGGCTCCGTGCTGCAGAATGGCGAGACGGGTGTCGATTGCGCGTTGTTGACCGATATAGTCGTCCGGGTCGGTTGGTCCGCTGCGCGTCGCCGTGTTTTTCGCTATAGCCATGATTTCCCTAGTATATATCAAAACTATCCATTTGTACGGTTTTTACTGTTCACTTGGATAGTTTCATGTTATTTTGATCCTGCACCGTATTGAAGCAGGGAAATCATGGAACGTCGAAATTTTATCAAGATCGCATCCATGGCGGGCCTGGGAACAGCAGCCGGAACGCTAGCTGCATGCCAGTCGACGACCGATCGTGCCTTGGCAAAAGACAGGTCTGCTGTCACGCCACCGGATTTACCGGACGCGATTTCCGGTGACCTGAGCTTCTCCAGGGCCGAATATGAACGGCGCTATTCAGGCGTCAGAAAGGGTATGGAAGCGGATAGCCTGGACGCGCTGATTGTCACGGGTACCCGAGAGTGGCACCTGGGCGAGCTGGGTAATCTCAAGTACCTTGACGTGCCGCTGGACTGGTCGCGCACCTACGCGATTGTTCCTCTTGATAAAGATCCAATCGTCCTCAACAGGGTTCCCGGATTTCCGATTTTCAAGGAACTGGCCCCTGGCGGTCCTCCGCCGGTGCCCCCCGGAAAGCCGCCCACAGTTAAGTTCGAAAAACGAAAATCGATGCCGCGCAAAGGCACTCGATTCGCCGGCGATCACGCGCCGTCCATTGTTCAGACATTGAAAGATCTGCAGCTTGCAAAAGGACGCATCGGTGTCGTGTCGATGCGAGTGATGCCGGCCGACGTCATGTTGTTCTTGAAAGAGCAGTTACCGGAAGCGACATTCGTTGATGCCGAGCCACTGCTCTTGAAAATGCGCTATTACAAGAGCCCGGAAGAGCAAGCCTTCCTGCGGCGCTCGGGCTACATCGCCGATGTCGGATTGGCCGCAGCGGCCAACGCTGCCAAGGTCGGTGCGCATGATATCGACGTCTTCTATGCGGCGGACAAGGCATGCGCAGAAGCGGGCGGCCCGGTTGGTGGTTTCCAATTGATTGGATCGGGGCCTTGGGGCGGGAAGGGGTCCAACCTGCTCATCGTTCCGGGTTCCGGTCGGACGATAGAAAACGGTGACATGCTGATCCCCGAGATCGCCTCGGATTACAAGGGCTACTTTACGCAGCTGTCCGTCCCGATATCGATGGGCGCGCCAACCGATGCCTTTTACAAGGCGTATGAGCTTTGCCAAAAAGTTTTTGACTTCAACCTGACCCAAATGCGACCGGGCAAAACCGTGTGGGAGGTAGACCAGGCATGTCACGAGTTCACGAAAGAT
Source organism: uncultured Gammaproteobacteria bacterium (assembly GCA_964352435.1). GTDB lineage: Bacteria > Pseudomonadota > Gammaproteobacteria > Steroidobacterales > JBCCMA01 > JBCCMA01. The sequence goes on from CAYGSQ010000407.1 coordinate 3,133, forward strand.
GCGACCAACGGTGAATTCGGCACGTTGTTCGGCATTCAGGCCGGCGAACACGAACTGACATTCTGGCACGACAACTACGAACTACAACCCGGAGCAATGGCTTACAACCAGCCGTTCTTTCTGCCATTAAAAAAGCCGGGCGGTCCGTTTCACGTGTTTGGCAACGCATTGCTGGTAACCGACAACGAACCCGAAGCGTTGCACAAGTCTGATTTTCAGACCGTGATCAAGTCTTGAGGAGCGAACACAAATGAGAATTCCGCCCGATGTAAATGAAGCTGCGTTCAGAAATGCGATCCAGGAGTTCGCGAATGTCGTAGGCGACGAATGGGTGTTCACCGATGAAGAGGATGTGCGCCTCTATTCGGATGCTTACTCGCCGCGCTTTGGACTGGACAACGATCTTTGGGCTTCGGCCGCTGTGGCACCCGATAGCGTTGATCAAGTACAACAGATTATGCGC
>CAYGSQ010000407.1:3605-3867 GCA_964352435.1 uncultured Gammaproteobacteria bacterium
TAGCCAATGCGTACAAAGTGCCTGTCTACGCGTTCTCGACGGGCAAGAACCTCGGCTATGGCGGCGGAGCGCCAATCTACTCCGGCAGCGTCATGTTGGATCTCAAGCGCATGAACAAAATCATCGAGATCAACGAGAAGCGCCACTACGCAATCGTCGAGCCTGGCGTGACGCTGTTCGATCTCTACAAGGCCATTCAAGATCGCGGATACAAGCTGTCAATGGAAATGATGGATCCGGCCTGGGGCTCGGTGATTGGTAA
>CAYGSQ010000408.1:0-3857 GCA_964352435.1 uncultured Gammaproteobacteria bacterium
GTTCTTCGTAGCGTGGCTCGACAATTTCTGCGAGCGTCTGGCGTGCCAGACGGCGCGGCGGCCGGTCACCGACACTCGGCACCTCGATCGTCTCGTCTGCATTGGCCAGCTGCGACAACGCACAGGCGTACTTCATTTTTATTTCTTCGGCGTACTGCGTCGGTGTACGCATCGACACGGCAATATCGTTCGTGACCTGATCGCCGGCAATCGGGATGACCGCCGTATGCTGAATTGAGCCGCCGGCAAATACGGCAATGTCCGTCGTGCCACCGCCGATATCCACCAGACACACGCCCAGTTCTTTTTCGTCTTCGGTCAGCACCGCAAAACTCGATGCAAGCTGCTCCAGCACAATGTCATCCACCGACAGGCCGCAGCGCTGTACGCACTTGATAATATTTTGCGCCGCGCTTTCTGCGCCGGTCACCATGTGGACTTTGGCTTCGAGTCGCACACCGGACATGCCAATCGGCTCTTTGATGCCTTCCTGATGATCGATGATGAATTCCTGCGGCAACACGTGCAGCGTTTTCTGATCGGCGGGAATCGCGACCGCTTTGGCCGCGTCGATCACCCGGTCCACATCGCCGGCCGTCACTTCCTTATCCCGAATCGCCACAATCCCATGCGAATTAAGCGAGCGCACATGCGATCCGGCAATACCGGCGTAAACCGAATGAATCTCGCAACCGGCCATCAGTTCGGCTTCCTCCACTGCCCGCTGAATGGACTGCACGGTCGACTCGATATTGACCACAACGCCCTTCTTCAGACCCCGTGACGGGTGCGTACCAATACCGATGACCTGAAGGTCACCCAGCTCCGATATTTCACCGACAATCGCCACGACTTTTGACGTGCCGATGTCGAGACCGACGATTAAATTTTTCTCGCGTGCTTTAGGCATGGGAGACAGCGCTCACAAAAAAGAAACGTTGAAAGTTATGGGGCAAATCACTACACATCATTATCGGTATCCGGTATCGGCGGCTTGGCCGCTTCGCGTGTCGGTTCGTTCCAGCCAATGGCAAAGCCGTTGGTGTAACGCAGGTCGACGTAATCTATGACTTCGGTGCGCCCGACTATGATCGGCGTCACCACGTTCAAGAAGCGGTCAATCCGCTGGTCAACGGCGTGCCGCCCGAGGCGCACATCAATGCCACGCGCGATCGCCAGCTGCCAACTGCCACGCTGGTCCAGCGTGACCGACAAAATCTGCAAACCCGATTCGAGCAACGGCCCGCGTAGCGTCAGATAGCGCTGTGCAACCTGCCACTGGCTACCCTCTGGACCGTCCAGAACTGGCAGCTCCACTGGCACATGCCGCGCCGTCTCGACAAACAATTCGCCGCGCGTGTTCAAAAGGCCGTTGTCACCCCAACGCGCAGCCGCCACCTGTTCGGTCACGTCGACCAGCAGAGTCGATGGCCAGCGCCGGCGAATGCGTACTGCATCAATCCACGGCAACGCCTCGAGCGATTCGCGCACACCGCTCAGGTCGCCCGACAAAATGCCGCCAGCCAGTCCGCTGCGCACGTGATCTTCAATTTGCATAGGCGTCACGCGTTGAAACGGGGCGGTCACGGCAATCCGATCAACCGGACGATCGAGAACGCGCCAACACATTGCGGCCACCACACCAACGCCCACCAGCAGCGCGATGGTGCGCAATGGACGCAACACCAGACGCCAATCGGGCAGCACCAACCGCGGACGCGCGCGCACTTTTTTCTTGCGCGCCACTTTTGGTGGCGGCTTGACGCGGTTGGTCTTTTTCCGGTTAAGCAACGCCATGCTCGTTACCCTTGACCCTGGTTCAGGCTGGTTTCGAGGACGCGCCAGCACAGCTCGGGAAAATCACAACCAAGCTGCGCGGCCGCACGCGGCACCAGCGACGTCGCCGTCATGCCCGGCAACGTGTTGACCTCAAGAAACAAAGGCTGATCGTCGTCGCCAAGCATGAAGTCAACGCGACCCCAACCACGTGCACCGACGGCATTGAACGCAGCCAACGCGCTGAGGGAGTATTCATTCTCAAGCGCAGCGGGGAGTCCGCTGGGACAGTGATATTGCGTATCCTTTGCCTGGTATTTCGCCTGGTAGTCATAAAACTCGCGCGGCGTCTCAATACGAATCAGGGGCAGCGGTACATTGTCGATAATGCCCATCGTGTACTCGGGACCGGCGATCCATTCTTCTAACAAAACGGTGTGATCAAACTCGCGCGCCTTGGCCACGGCTGCCTCGAGCACGCTGGCGTCGTCCACTCGCGTCATGCCGATACTCGACCCCTCATGCGCAGGCTTAACCGCCATGGGCACGCCAACATGTTCAAACGCGGGCCCGACCGGATCGTTGGCTTGCAGCACGGCATAGGCCGGGGTCTTGAGACCCGCTGCCAGGAAAGACTGCTTCGTGCGCACCTTGTCCATGCCGATCGCCGACCCAAGCACGCCGCTGCCGGTGTAGGGAATTGACAGAAATTCCAGCGCGCCCTGAACGGTGCCGTCTTCGCCACCGCGACCGTGCAACGCAATCCACGCACGATCAAACTGCCCCTCAAGCAAGGCGGTTTGAAAACCGTCTTTGGGATCGACCGGGTGCGCGTCAACGCCACGCTCGCGCAGGCCGGCCAGAACCGCCGTACCCGTTTGCAATGAGATCTCACGCTCGGCCGACCAGCCACCCAACAGGACCGCGACTTTGCCAAACCGGGCCGGGTCCGTAATACGCAGCGGCGGCAATGGAGAACGACTCATTGAAACTCTCCCACGATTTTCACTTCCGGGATCAACGACACGTCATAGCGCTGCTCAACCACGTGACGTACGAGCAGCAACAGGGCTTCGATATCGGCGGCGGTAGCGGTGCCGGTATTAATAATGAAATTGGCGTGCAGGTCCGATACCTGAGCACCGCCCACATGCAGGCCTTTGAGACCGGCGGCTTCAATCAAGCGCGCGGCATGATCGTTGGGTGGGTTGCGGAACACCGAACCACAGCTGGGCAGACCGATGGGCTGCGTCGCCTTGCGCTTGGCCAGCAGCGCGCGGATGGCATCGCTGCCGTTTTCATCCACCTCATCGAACTCGAACGTTGCCGACACAAACCACTCGGGCGCCGGCGTTTTAACATGGCGGTAGCTCACATCGAACTCGCGTGCCTGACGCGTCCGGATCACGCCGTTGGCGTCGATCGTTTCTACTTTTTTTACGAAGCGCCAGGTCTCACCATCAAACGCGCCCGCATTCATCGCCAGCGCACCGCCAACGGTACCGGGAATGCCGGCAAAAAATTCAGCGGGCCCGACACCCCAAGCCGCACACCGCTTGGCGAGTTTTGCGCACGGCACACCCGCCTCGGCCCAGACCACGTTGCGAGACGTTTGTTCAAGTCCGGCCAACGCGCGATGAGTGGCGATTACAACACCACGGTAGCCACCGTCGCGGACCAGAAGATTGCTGCCAAGGCCTAACCACAGCGCCGACGCAGCGGCGTCCGTCTGCTCGAGAAACACCATCAGATCGTCGCGATCAGCGGGTTTGAAATAGGTATCGGCCGGCCCACCCACGCGCCACGAGGTGTGCGCCTTGAGCGACTCATTGGTTTTGAGTTCACCGCGCAGCGGTATGTTTGCCGGGGCACTCATCATCCTGCCTCCCCCTGCGCCAAAGACACGCCTAGCTCGCCCGGCAGTGCTTTGGCAATAGCACCAACGCTGCCCGCGCCAAGGGTGAGCAGCAGGTCGCCCTCACGCAAAAGACCACCAAGAATATTTGCGGCATTGGCGATATCGGCCAAAAACACCGGCTCAACCTGGCCGCGCGCTGGCACGTGCCATTCGCACGCGCGGC
>CAYGSQ010000409.1:0-1381 GCA_964352435.1 uncultured Gammaproteobacteria bacterium
AAACGCAAACCCATGCTTGGCGTTTTCCAGGTCTGCAATGCAGCGCTCGAAGGCCATGCGGGTCGGATTCTGCGAACGCGAATATTCGTAGCCCTGATGTACGCCCGGGCTCTCCTGGACGTAGGTCGAGGTCGCGTAAATCGGCGGCATGATAGCGCCGGTGCTTGGGTCCGGATGCTGACCCGCGTGGATTACGCGCGTCGCAAACGCATTCTTTTTGTCATTGCTCATAAAAACGCCTTGTTCATTACATCTGTTTACGCATGTGGTTGAGGACATCGGCTCGGGTTATCAAGCCCAGAAAGCGATCTCCATCAACCACAGCGGTGTAAGGCGCGCCGCGCAACAACGCGACTACGTTTTGCACCGAGAAATCTTTTTCGACAACCGCATAGGTTGTCGACATTGCCTCGACCACCTTGGCACTCATTAGTTGCGGCTTGCCAAACACGAAACGCATGATGTCCTGCTCTGTCAGGACACCAATGAGCTCATCGTTTTTCATCACAGGCAGCTGTGAGAAACCGGCATTGCGCAAACGGTTGTGCGCCGTCATCAGGATATCGTCCGGGCCAACAAAAACGGTGGCGCGCTCACCATGCGGTCGACCAATCAGGTCGCGCAAATCACCATGTTGCTGGCGCTGGATAAAGCCCTGATCTTCCATCCAAAAATCATTGTAGAGTTTGGACAAATATTTGTTGCCTGTGTCGCAGACAAAAGCGACGACGCGTTTCTTTTGTGTTTGTTCGCGGCAGTAGCGCAAGGCCGCGGCCAGCAAAGTGCCCGATGACGAGCCGCCGAGCAGTCCTTCTTTGAGCAGCAATTCACGCGCTGCGGCAAATGAGTCCGCATCGCTCACCGTGAACGATTTTTCGACCATGCTCAGATCCGCGATGTCTGGAATAAAGTCCTCGCCAATGCCTTCGACCAGCCAGCTACTGCTTTCACCCAGTTCACCCGTTTCAATGTAGTGCGTAAGCACGGAGCCTTCAGGGTCGGCCAGCACCATGCGCACATCAGGTGCATGCTCTTTGAAGTAAGCTGACATGCCGCTGACTGTGCCGCTGCTGCCAACGCCTACGACCACGGCATCAAGATCGCCGCCCATCTGCTCCAGAATCTCAGGCGCGGTCGTCAATTCATGTGCCTTGGGATTGTCTTCATTGCCAAACTGGTTAATGAAGTACGCGTTCTTTTCTTCGGCTATGGTCCGCGCCAGATCCTGATAGTACTCAGGGTGCCCGCGCCCCACATCGGAACGCGTCAGCACAACCTCCGCGCCCATCGCACGCAAGTTGAAAATCTTCTCCTGACTCATTTTGTCGGGCAGAACCAAAATGAGGTGATAGCCGCGCTGGGCCGCAACCAACGCCAGACC
>CAYGSQ010000409.1:1391-3486 GCA_964352435.1 uncultured Gammaproteobacteria bacterium
CGGTCGCTTCAACCAGCGTGTCGCCAGGCTTGATATGGCCGCGCTCCTGCGCCCGATCGATCATCGAAATACCAATGCGATCCTTGACCGAACCGCCAGGATTTTGCAGTTCGAGCTTCAGATAAAGCTCACAAGGCCCCGTATCAATCCGGTTGACCTTGAGCATGGGCGTACGCCCCACCATCTCCAGTACGTTATCGTAAATTTTCATTGTCGAGCCGCCTACTGAGGTGGCGGTATTCTACGCCAAACCCGCCGCCGCGCTACCTGCGGTTGCCGCGCCCGCGTCGGGCTCTATACTTCGCACATTATGACCACCTCGATTGATCAGGCTCTGACGCGCGGCGCAGCACGCCTTTACGCGGGCGAAACCCCGCCCGGCAGCGGCAGGCTCGATGCCGCGCTGCTGCTTTGTGCGGTGCTCCGGTGCACCCGCACCCACCTGATTGCTCACAGCGAGGCGCTACTCGACAGCGCGGATGACGAACGCTTTAGCGCGCTGATTGAACGACGCGCACGCGGTGAACCGGTGGCTTATTTGCTGGGTCAGCGCGAATTTTGGTCGCTGCCATTGGCGGTGACCCCGGCGACGCTCATCCCTCGCCCGGATACGGAAACGTTGGTACAAGCCGCACTGGACTGGCTGCCCGATAATCAGACACCCGCACGGCTGCTGGATCTTGGGACCGGTAGCGGCGCGATCGCGTTGGCACTGGCCGCGGAACGGCCACGGGCCGAGATTGTGGCGAGCGATCGTTCGGCCGAGGCGCTGGATGTGGCCAGGCGCAACGGTGATTCTCTTGCACCGGACCGGGTAACCTGGTTGATGGGCGACTGGTTTGCGGCGCTTGCGGCCACCGAGCGCTTCGCGATGATTGTCAGCAACCCGCCTTACGTGAATGACGACGACCCCCATCTCGGGCGCGGCGACGTGCGCTTTGAACCACGTACTGCGCTGACCGCCGGGACCGATGGCCTCGATGACCTGCGCCAGATCGTGGCGCAGTCGCCGGCTTATCTGCAGCGCGACGGTGCTCTGCTGGTCGAGCACGGGGCCGACCAGGGGGATGCGGTAGCCAGGTTGTTTGATCAGGCCGGATTTTCTCGGATTGAAGGCGTGCGCGACCTAGCTGGCAAGACGCGCGTCACCCGTGGTCGCCTGCTCTGAACGGCTTGGCTTGCGCGGCTGGTAACCAAGTATCGGGGACAGATCCTTTTCCGCCTGCGCCAACGGTACACCGCGACGCCGCGCATAGTCGTCGACCTGGTCGCGTGCAATCTCACCGAGCAAAAAGTAGCGTGCCTGCGGATGTGCGAAGTACCAGCCGCTGACCGCCGCCGTGGGCCACATGGCGTAGCTCTCGGTCAACTTCAGACCAATGCGCGACTCGACATCAAGCAAATCCCACAACGTGCCCTTTTGTGTGTGGTCCGGGCACGCGGGATAACCCGGCGCCGGTCGGATGCCACGGTATTTCTCTGCAATCAGATCGTCATTGGTCAAGGTTTCGTCGCGCGCATAACCCCAGTCCTCGCGCCGCACGCGTTCGTGCAACTGCTCGGCCAGCGCTTCGGCCAGTCGATCAGCCAGTGACTTGAGCAAGATGGCTGAATAGTCGTCATTGTCCGCTTCAAACTTCGCCGCAATTTCATCGACACCGATACCAGCGGTGACGGCAAACGCGCCCAGATAGTCAGTCAGACCCGATTCGGCAGGCGCAATAAAGTCTGCCAGACACTTGTGATGCGCGCCGGGATTGAGCTGCTTTTGTTGCCGCAGGTGTTGCAGATGATGAGTCGGGACCTCGCCGGCGTCCGCCCACACTTCAATGTCGTCGCCACAGCTTCTTGCTTCAAACAGGCCGAAGATCGCACGCGCCTGCAACCAGTCTTCGTCTACGATTTTCTGGAGCATTGCCTTGGCATCGTCAAACAAGGTGCGCGCGGTTGGCCCGGTCGACGGGTGCTGCAGCAGCTCGGGAAACTTGCCGGGCATTTCCCAGGCAAAGAAAAACGGCTGCCAGTCAATATAAGGTACCAGTGAGGCGATCGACCAATCGTCAATCACTTGAATACACGGTTTCGTCGGCACCGT
>CAYGSQ010000409.1:3496-3847 GCA_964352435.1 uncultured Gammaproteobacteria bacterium
GTTTGGCGTGCTGATCTCGACGCCGGACACACTCCGATTTAGCATGCGCAATAAAATCGCCACGCAGCTCGGTGGTCACCAGTGATTGGGCGACGCCAACAGCGCGTGAAGCGTCTTTGACATAGACCACCGCACCGTCGTACTCCGGATCGATCTTGACCGCCGTGTGCGCCGGCGATGTAGTGGCGCCGCCGATCAGTAGCGGCAATTTCATACCGCGTCGCTGCATCTCCGACGCCACATGGACCATTTCGTCCAACGACGGCGTAATGAGTCCGGACAAGCCAATCAGGTCCGCGTTGTGTTCAATAGCGGCGTCAAGAATCTTGTCACACGGCACCATGACGCCCA
>CAYGSQ010000410.1:0-340 GCA_964352435.1 uncultured Gammaproteobacteria bacterium
CGTGTGGCCTCCCCCGCATCCCATTCCAGAAACTCACAACCGCGAATAACTTCGAGTCGCGCCTGACTGAGCGGTTTACCGTGCTCTGCTGTAATCGCGGTTGCGATTTCCTCTTGCCGTTCGCGCATAATTGCGGCTGCCTTCATCAATACGGCCGCACGCTGCACAGGTGGCACCTTGCGCCACCGCTCGAAGCCCTTAACCGCCGACGCCAGTGCGTCATCCAGATCGCTCTCACTGGCGCGCGGCAGTCGCCCGATCTCTTGTTCTGTCGCCGGATTTAGTACCGGCATATCGTCGGCAGCCAAACGCCACTGGCCGTCGATATACAGATGTAGGT
>CAYGSQ010000410.1:350-3825 GCA_964352435.1 uncultured Gammaproteobacteria bacterium
GGGTAGCTGCTCATCGTTCATCTCTCACACAGGTTTGCGTTGGTTCAGACTCACACGATGCCTGATATCCGATCAAGTGAATGGCATGTATTTCGCCCGTTTTGATGTCCCCAAGCGCGTTACGCAGCACAGCAAGAAACGCCATACCTGCGAGGACCGGGCTGTCCGGACCGCAATATGATACGCGAAATGGCCGCTGTCAGTCAGGACGTCCCGAGCACAACAATGCGCCCAGGAAGGTCGATCAGGGTCGTGATCTAGATAACAATGCGTTGAGACACTTGTTCGAGCTTGCTGATGACGCTCATCGCCGCCAACGCAGAGCTTCGCGGATTGTCCGGCAGCGACTTCCCGCGAATTTCGAAGGAAAACGAGCCGAATGCGCCGACAGCTTCGATCTGATGGATGTTCTCGTCAATGCGCGGATCGGCAATTAGCCTGACCTGCGTGTCATCAAAACCGATACCCGCCAGTGCAACCGCGGCCGCCACGTTTGCATTCTTTGGATAGTCGATGGCGGCACGACTGGCTGCCCCCTCAAAGTGGGTCGTCGCCTCGTCGAGCTGTTCAAGATTTAGTACGGCTTCGGCCGGCGACCCTTTCCAACCGCGCGGTGGTTTGCGCCCCGTATACATGACGCGCTGCAAGCCCCCGACACTTGCGGCGCGCAGACAATCAAGCGCACCGATGGCGCCCGTTGCCAAATGCAAACGCGCGCCGCCCTGTACTGCGGCCGCCGTCAACACGCTGTATAAATGCTGGTCGGCCAATGCGCCGAGAGACACCGTGGTGAGATCGAGACCGCGACCGAGCACCTCCGGGGCGTGCGCGACCAACGCCTGATGCCCCGCACAGTCAACCATGTGTTCAATGTCGTCTGGCAAATCGGACACTTTAGCGACCCACTGCACGTCAGGGTGCGTCGCTCTTTTTTGCTCCAGCCGTGATGGCCTGACGAGCACAGCGCGCACCTCGTGCCCGCGCTCCTGTGCGGCTGCCTGAACATACTGACCGATAGCGCCGTGACCGATGATGCCGATTTTCATACTATCCTCCTGACGAGATCGTCAATTATCGCAAGATCAGAGGGATTGGGTATAGTTAATGGCTGCAACATACCATCATCGAAAAAAGAGAGACGACCATCAACTACACGAAGCTTGAGGCCAAAGACTACGCACGCGCCAATATGCGAGGCATATGGGCCGCAGCGCTCAACCCGTTTTGCGAGGACCTGTCCGTCGACGAAGCCGGGCTACGCTCCAACATTCGCCACTGGATCGACGATCTGAATATTCAGGGTTTGTTTATCGCGGGCAAACAGGGCGAATATTTTTCGATGAGCCTGGATGAGCGCAAACGGAACTTCGAAATTGCGGCGGACGAATGCGCGGGCAAGGCTGCGACTATTATGTCCGCCTCCGACCAAAATTTTGACACGGTAGTCGAACTCGCGCTGCACGCGCAGCACTGCGGCGCCGACTATGTCGTGGTGCATTCACCCGTGCTGAGTTTTATTCACGATCGCGGTGAAGTGCTGTATCAGTATTACAAAGCCCTGTGCGACCGTGTCGATATCGGCATTGCGATGTGGAGCCATCCGGATTGCGGATACTTGATGCAACCAAAGGAATGCGCGCGCATTGCGCAATTGCCCAATATCGTCGCCATCAAATACTCGGTGCCACGTGACATGTATATCGAACTGACACGACTGGTAGGTGACCTGATTCAGGTGTCCACGTCGTTGGAGGATGACTGGCTCGACAACATCGAGGAGCTGGGCTGGAACCTTTATCTTTGTTCTTCGCCACCGTATCACCTGCAAACGAAAAACGATCAACGCATGAATGAATACACCCGGCTCGCGTTTGCCGGAAAATTTGCCGAGGCGCGGCGCGTTCGGGACAGTCTCGAGCCCGTGCGCGATGCGATGAAACGCTCGAAGCCGGTCGATAAGCCGCAAGCCTTTGGCAAGTACTGGCAAGAACTGCTGGGGCAAGTCGGCGGTCGCGTGCGGCCGCCAATGTTGGCGCTCAGCGACACTGAGAAAGCAACAATTCGCGAAGCGTTTGAGACCTGCGGCCTGCAGACCTGATCTGCCACACCGACGTCATCGAGTAGCTTACGGCGTCGTCACTTCTTCCGGATGCCCCAGGGTTTTTTCGATTGCTGCCTCGAGTTGATCAACCGAAAAAGGTTTGCGCAAAAACGTGCATTCGTCGTCGACGGATTTCGAGAAGCCCGACATCAGAACAACGGGCAAATCTGCATTGAGTTCGCGCAGTTTTGCAACCAAACCCAAACCATCCAGTTTGCCGGGCATGACGATATCGGATATTAAAAGATCGGGCAGACCGTTGGCCTTAACCAGTCGCAAAGCCTCCGCCGCACTCGACGCCGTTGATACGTCCATACCAAGTTGCTCTAGCGCTGGCCGCAGGATACGCAGCAACACCTCCCGGTCTTCCACCGCCAGTACACGCAGCTTGCGCGGCACAAAACCGGATGCCGCCGACGGCGCCTGCGCTTCAATCCTTGCGCTCGCCACCAACGGCAGCGACAGCGTAACGCTCGTGCCCCCGCCGCTGCTTGAGGAAAGCGTCAAATCGCCCTCTGACTGACGTGCAAAACCGTACACCATGGACAGCCCAAGACCGGTGCCTTCCGTCTTTTCTTTCGTGGTAAAAAACGGATCGAACGCGCGCTGTCGAACCTGCTTGGTCATACCGCTACCAGAATCGCGCACTTCGATTTCGGCCCGACCATCGATGGCTCTGACCGACAGCCACACATTGCCGCCCCCCGGCATCGATTCTTTTGCATTCAATAGCAAGTTTAGAATAGATGTCGTTAGCTGCCCGCGGTCGGCCAACACGTGGCACGCTTCAACCTGGGATTGAAACTCGACCCTCTCGCCAAGTGTATTGCGAAAAATGGGCAATGTGCTCTCAAGGAATTCCTCCAGGCTCAGCACTTCAGGTTGCAGTGGCTGCTTGCGCACGTAGGCCAACAAACCGCGCGTAATCTTTGAGCCGGTGTTCGCCGCCTCCACCATGTAGTCAAGAACCTCAGTGGTGTAACCGTCTTTGTGCTTACCAAGATGGTTACCCAACTGATCAGCGCCCAGGGTGACGACGGTCATAAGGTTATTGAAGTCGTGTGCCACGCCGGCCGTTAGCTGGCCCAAGGCACGCATTTTCTCACCGACATACATCTTTTCCATCAGGCGCCGCCGCTCGACCTCGGCCTCCATGCGTTTCGCCATCTCATCTTCGAGCTCCTGAGTGCGGGCTTTGACCTGATCCGCCAGTCTGGCGTTTGCCGCGCGCTCCGTATCGGCAATACGTTTTTGCAGGTGCCGCGAAAGCAGCAAGAAAATGACGGCGATAATCATCGCCCCGATCAGCCACGATTGTCGGCGCAGCATGACTTCACGTTCGGCTTTGTCGCGCAGCGCGCCTGCACGTTCTTG
>CAYGSQ010000411.1:0-3820 GCA_964352435.1 uncultured Gammaproteobacteria bacterium
TCCCCAAGATAGGAATAACTGATGCTCATGGCGCGCAAGGCGTCGTCAATGAGCGCGCGTTTGCCCGGCATGAGAGCGTCATGCTGCGCCTTGTCATAGGTGCCGTTCGGCGCGAGCTCATGATTGAGCAAGGTCAGGAACCCATCGAGCGCACGGGCATATTCCCCGAGGCGAAATTGCGACCAGCTCGACTTGTACAGCGTCTGCTCGTAGAACGTGGAACTCGCCGCATCGTCGCGCGCCAAAATTGCGTCATAGGCCTGCGCAGCAAGATCGTAATCACCCGCCACAAACTGCGCCTCGCCGCGACGGAAATAACTTTCGATAACAAAATCAGACTCTGGATACCGACGCACGAGTTCTTCCAGACGCGTGACGGCCGCGTCGACATCGCCGCGCTGCTCGTAGGCGCGCGCCAACTGATAGCTGACCGCGTCATTACCCGGGCTGTCTGGATAGGTGGTCAGCAATTCCTGGTACAGCTCGATGGCCTTGTCGTAAATGCTCGTCGCCGCGGAAAGATCATCGCCTTCAAGTTGCACGCGTTCGGCGCGTTCGATTTCGATATCGGCGAGTCGGCGCAACGCCGCGGCACGGCGCGGATCGTCGACGGGCGCTAGACGCAAAAATTCGCGGTAGCTGTCGCGTGCCTGATCGCGCCGCTCGTTTGACTCTTGTCCGGCGACACTCATCGATAGCGCGACCAACGCACCACTCACCAACCAAACGGCGATACGGCTCATTCCGGCGCCTCGACGTAGCTCAGACGATCGTAGGTGCTGGCCAACGCAAATTGCGCCTCGGTCATGTAGGCACGCAGGCGATCTGCGTGCGCGCCGAAGCGTGCAATGGCGATATCTTTGAGATAGCGCTCGTGCGCCAGCATCGATGCGTCAACGCGTTGTGCCAGCGTCTCGATGCGCGGACGTGCATCGGTAATGCGTGAGGTAAATCCCTCAAAGCCGCGCGGCGCCCGCAGCTGCGCACGGCCGATTGCCACGCTGCGGTCGCGCGCCTGCGACAGGTCATTGTTGAGCACACGCAGAGCCTTGCGCTGTTGCCACAGGCGCGCCGCGTATTGTTCGTTGAGTCGCCACAAAAGCGTGCCGCGCAGCAACGCCAGTTTGTCGCGCTGGGCGTCAAATTTCGGGTCCCCGGCCACTTTGGCGAGTGTCGCCTCAATGCTGGCCACGCGTGCCAGCAACTTGTCTTCGGCGGGTGTGGCCAGCGCCTGCGTGTCGCGTGCGCTGGCGATGTCGCTTAGACGACGCGCCATTTGATCGACACGACCACTAAGCTGTGCCAGCGTTGAACTGCTGTCGTTCTCGGCCAGGTTGGCGGTCTGGCCGCTATAGCGGGTCTTGCGTGCCTCGAGCATCACATCGAACGCTTCAATACCACGCTGCCATTGCGCCAGATTGTCGCGCATGGCGCGCAAATCGCGATAGTTTTTGAGGCCTTCCTGAAATTCGTGATCGGCCATCAACGCAAATAGATAACGTCCGCGCTCGTCATCCGGCACTTCGTCCAGTGACCAGAACCAGCCGACTTCACGTCCGGCGTCGCCATCGAGCAAGGTGTCCAGAAAACGTTCGTCGACCAGGCGCACGCTCAAGCTATCGAGGCGTTCTATCTCATCGCCGAACACGGTGATTGCGTCGCGGTAGCCGGCGAGCGCGCGCTGCTCGTCGCCGAGTTTCGCGTGGGCGAACGGAATACCGAGACGTGATTCCTGCACGGCAGGATCCAGCGGATCGCCACCGGTCAGGGCATCCCACGCGGTCAGCGCGGTGTCGTATTGCTCCAGCTCGACGGCGGCCCAACCGCGGCCAAGAAGCGCCTTACTGGCCCACATGCCCGGCCCCACGCGCTCAAGCATCGGAATTGCCTGATCCGGTGCGCCCTGTTTGATGTGCGCAAAACCAAGTGCCAGGAAAACCTTGTCGCGCAGCGCACTGCCCTCATCATATTGCGCATCCTTGCCGCCACCGAACCAGCGCCAGGGGCGCAACCAGGTGCGACCTGACTCTTCGATCGGGGCGCCGGATGCCGCGCGTGAAAGAAGTTTGGTGCCACGCGTGGCGTCACCATTGCGCAACATTGCCACGCCCAGGTTGTAACGCACGTAAGAACGCCAGCCGTCGGGCGCACGCCATTTGTCGAGCTGCGCAACGGCGTCATCGTATTGATCGTTTTCGATCAGAATCTGGGCGTTGAGCAGGCGCTTTTGCGCCTCAAGTTCCGGCTCCATTTTCGTGCCGATGCGCGCCAGTGCCGCTAACGCATTGTCGGAGCGACCCCGCTGGTAGGCGATCTGCGCCGCATACAACCACGCGCGATCCCGCACTTCGTCTTCAACACTGTCATCGAGCAAACGCTCGAAAATCGAATTCGCTTCGCGCTGCTGACCGTAGGACAAATAGATACCGCCGAGCAACAGATCCGCATCATTGATGTGATGACGCACCCGACCCTGTTCCTGCGCCGCCAGCAAACGGGCCGCAGACTCGAAATAGTCTTCCTGATAGAAATGGAACAGCGCATGACCGTATTCCAGGTCCTGCACTTCCCGGCGTTGTTTGTCCGCCGCCAACGTCGTGGTGCACGCCAGCAACGCCAGTGCCATTACGGCCCGGCGCACAGAGCTGGACATCATTGCCGCCACATCAATCAATCGATCAGTCCCATTCCTTAACGATGAACTCAGGCTGCAGCTTCTTCTCGCTGTCGCGAATCTGCAGCTCCAGGTACTTGGCACCCAGCTCTTTTTCAAACTGCAGCGTGGTGCCACGCCGGTAGTCGCGTTCGTGTGGACCCTTGCCTGTCAGCACTGCGACAAGCTCATGTTCGCCCGCCTTGAGATTGCCCACATACAGGCGTTGCACGCCACCGCGATGCAGCGCATCGACTTCTTTGTCGGTGTACAGATAGTTGCTGACGTTCTTGCCATCAATCTTGAGCTCCATGGCGTCGAGCGCAAAAAACTCACCGACATCGAGCGAGACAAACACCGCGACCTGGGTGTTGGCCGGGAACAGGAGCTCTTCTTCAAGAATGAACAGGTCGCGGTTGAGCGCGAGCAGTTCTTTCTTGAGGTCCTGCGCTTCGCTATCGAGATTGCGTAGCTCAGTCGCGCCATCTTGTGCCGACGCGCCCAGACAGACGACGCCTGTCAGCGCGATCAAGCCTGCGTAAAAAAATGATTGTGCTTGCTTCATGGAACTCATCAGCCTCCGGGCATCAACCCGCTGGAATAGTGCATCGCACCCTGGTTATCAATAATGACGGCTTCGACATCATCGAGCGTTTCGATTAGCGCCAGGCCACGCTCGTGGCCGAGCACGAATACACCGGTCGACAACGCGTCGGTCATCGTGGCGTCACTGCCGATGACGGTCACGCTGCGCAGTTGCGCTGGCGAGGTCCCGGTCTGTGGGTGCAGGATATGGTGATGACGCTTGCCCTCACTTTCGAAAAATCGTTCGTAGTCACCCGACGTCGAGATGGCTTCATCGGCCAGCGGTATGCGCGTGACCAGCCCGTCCCGGTTTCGTGGATCACGAATGCCGACGGTCCACGGCCGCCCACGCCGATCACCGAGAATGCGGCTGTCGCCACCCGCGGTCACAATCGCGCTGGTGACGCCGCGCTTGCGCAGCATGGTCACCGCATTTTCAACCGCGTAACCCTTGGCCACACCGCCCAGATCAATGTGCACATTGTCCTGCGAAAAACGGATCTCACACTTGCCCTTATCAAATTCGACAAGGCGAAAGTTAACCGCAGCCAATGCTTTTTCGCGTTGCTCCTCGTCAGGCTT
>CAYGSQ010000412.1:0-3812 GCA_964352435.1 uncultured Gammaproteobacteria bacterium
CAGGCGCTGGCCGATGCACCCGACGCTCAGGCAAGTCGGGTAGACCTCGCGCGCGGTAGTGTCAGGTAAGGCTGTTTTCATATTCATGGCAATAGCCTAACAGATACGTGAGTACTCACGCAATAGTTCGGCATATGAGGTGAATTGATGACGCGCATAACCCGGCGAGATTTCCTTAACGGCACGCAGGTTGCGCTGGGTGCGTCACTGCTGTCACCGTGGGCTGACGTGCTGGGTGCGACGCCCGGATCGTTACCTGGACCGGGTTACTATCCACCGAAATTGACTGGTTTGCGTGGCAGCCACGACGGTTCCTTTGAAACGATGCACGCACGCGTTGCCGGCAAAACCTGGAAACCCGGGCGCATCGACGAGTACGCCGATCTGGTGGTGGTGGGCGCGGGTATCAGCGGTCTGGCGGCTGCACATACCTGGCGCCGGGAACGCCCCAATGAGCGCATCGTCTTGCTCGACAATCACGACGACTTTGGTGGCCACGCGAAGCGCAATGAGTTCGACATCGACGGTCGCACGCACATCGCCTATGGCGGCACGGAGTCCATCGATACGCCGTCTTCGTACAGCGATGTCTCGAAAGCCATGCTGCGCGACATTGGTGTCGACGTAGAGCGCTTCTACAAATACTTCGATCAGACTTTGTACGAGAAAATGGGCCTGAGCAAAGCCGTCGTGTTTGATGAGGCCACCTACGGCAAACGCCAGATTGCGGTGGGCTACGGTGACATTCCGTGGCGGGAGTTTGTTGCCCAGACGCCGATGACGGGCAAAGCCAAGGCTGATCTGGTGCGCGTGTTTACCGAGGAGCGCGACTACCTGCCGGGTTTGACCCGTGAAGAAAAACAGGCGCGTCTGGCCAAACTCAGCTACTACGATTTTCTGAAGGACTACGCCAAAGTCGATCAGCAGGTTCTGGAAATGTACCGCCGCTGGGGCATCAGTTTTTGGTGCGTGGGTATCGACGAAATTCCGGCATTGGCGGTACAAAGTTACGATGACGGCGGCGGCATGCCGGGCTTGCGCCACACGATGCCGCGCGTGGGCTATCGCGGCGATGAGCCGTATATCTTTCACTTCCCGGACGGCAATGCGTCCATTGCACGTTTGCTGGTGCGCGCGTTGTTACCGGATGCCGTGCCGGGTACGACGATGGAAGATGTGGTGACAGCACGCGTCGACTATTCGAAACTCGATCGCGTGGATGAGACCACCCGCTTGCGATTGAACAGCACGGTGGTCAATGTTGCCCACACCGCCGATGACAAAGCAGTCGACGTCACTTACGTGCGTGACGGTGTTACGCGAACCGTTCGCGCCAAACACTGTGTGATGGCTTGCTACAACAGCGCTATACCTTATTTGGTGCAGGGCTTATCGAAGGCGCAAACGGCCGGACTGGCGTACAACGTCAAGATTCCGCTGGTTTACACGAAAGTCGCGGTGCGTAACTGGAAAGCTTTCGCCGAGCTTGGCGCGTCATTTGTTTACTACACCAACGACTTCTACAAGCAGGTCGAGCTCGACTATCCAGTCTCGATGGGGGACTACCATTTTGGTTCGTCACCCGATGAACCGATGGCGCTGCACATGTGCCACGTGCCGCATTTCCCCGACATTAAAGGGCCCGAGCAGTGGCGCGCGGGTCGTCGGCAGATGCTGGCCACATCGTTCGACAAGTTTGAGGGGCACGTGTTGGACCAACTTGATCAGGCCGTCGGCCACGTCGGTTTTGATGCACAGCGTGATATTCATGCGATCACGGTCAACCGATGGTCGCACGGTTACGCGTACAGCCCGGATCTTTTGTGGGAGCCCAACTGGCCCGATGAACGTAGCAAGCCATGGGTGATTGGTCGCCAGACCTTCGGGCGGATCGCCATTGGCAATTCGGATGCACAAGCGGCGGCCAATTCTGATGCGGCGATGACGCAGGGGCATCGCGCGGCGTCGGAGTTGTTGGGCAGGTCGTTGGGGTGATGCGCCGTGTTCGATAAAGCGCATTGACAGCACGATGCTCTCACCGTCGTCGCTGATGCGAAACTATTCGCCTGCACTATCCACGATGTTGTTTACCCGCTGGCTTCGCTGCGTGCTGCTGTGCCTGATCGCCGTGCCGGCAATGCAGGCGTCGCCCGCAGGTTTCGAACCCACTAGCGCACAGTCGCAATTGCCGCAGAGCTCCATTTACGCGCTGATTGAAGATCAGTTTGGCTATATTTGGGTTGGAACGCGCGAGGGTCTGTCGCGATGGGACGGGCAGCAAATGCGTTCCTGGGGCGTTGGTCAGACGGATGAGGTTGCGATACCGGGGCGAATCGTCGATGCGGTGGTTGAGGACAGCCAGGGTGATATCTGGATACGGTCGCGCTCGTGGGACCGCCAGCCGGGCGACATTGCGAAGCTTGATTTCCCGGCGTTCGAGACGGTGCAAACCTTCGACAACGTGCGCGGCGCGACACTCGCTCGCGATCGCGATGGCATCATCTATGCTGCCCACCGCAACGGCGTGTTTCGCTACGATGCTGCCACGGGCCGTTTCGTTTATTGGATTGATCTGGCCAAGGCAAATGTTGATGACATCGCGGACTTTCTGTTGGCCGAAGACGGCAGCGCGTTTATTGCGTTTGCTAACGGACAGGTATTCGCGGGCGACGAAACCGGCTGGCGAAAAATCGAGCTATCCGGTGTACCGGCGTCGCGCGTCGCCTTGTTTGAGGACCGCGATGGCCAGATCTGGGCGTCCGCCGAGCGCCTGTTTCGCTTGTCATCGGATCGCCAGAGATTTGCACCGGTCAGCTTTCCCGTTCTGACCAGCGCCCCGGACCATACGCCCCGACTGACGCAACTGCGCAATGGCCATTTGTTGGTGGCAACGTTATGGGGCGCTGTGCAGTACGACCCAACCCGGGACAAAGTCGTCGAGCATCACAAACTTCAATTGGCGGGCGTGCGTGACAATCAACAGTGGGTTTTGCACCTGTTGGAGGATCGAGCTGGTGGATTGTGGGCCGGATCACTGTGGGGGTTGCAGTATTTAGATACGACGCCGCCATTGTTTTCGCTAGTGGCGCCATCATCCGGTGCTGATCGGCCCAACGCCAGTAACATTGCCAGTGTTCTGGAACATTCAGATGGAAGCCTCTGGCTATCCACTTTTGGTGCCGGTCATAACCGGATTAGCGCGGACCGCAAAACGTCGAGCATGATTCTTGGTCAGGACGTGCAGTCGTCGTGGGCATGGATGATGGCGGAGCAGTCGAATGGAGATGTACTGGCGGCTTTGCAGCACCTGCGCCACGTTGATCAGTCAGGTGCCCGTGTACTTGGCGAGCAGCAACTTCCGACCCAGACTCAAGGCACAGAGTTTCTGCTTGCGGTTCGCGTAGCACCTGACCAGTCGATCTGGTATCTGACCAACACCCACGTTGGAAGGCTCGACGAACAAGGTCAGGCACGACCCGTGTTTGTGCCAACGCGCGGTGAAACAACGGCCCTCCTCGCCGACGATAATTCGATTTGGATTGGCACGACCGAGCGCTTGCTGCGGCTGCAACGCGGGCACGAAGAACAGCCCGTTCTCGTCGAAGGGGATGTCAATGTCGTTACGTTGTATCACGGCAGCAAAGGCATCTGGGCGGGTACGCCCAAAGGTTTGCATTTTTTCCCGCTGGGTTTTGAAGACGGACGATTCTTCGCAAGCAGTCTGTCCCCCAGTACGTCGGTCAACTGCATTGTGGAAGATAACCTGGGTTACGTCTGGTATTCGTCGAGTCGCGGAATCGTGCGTTTGGACC
>CAYGSQ010000413.1:0-3807 GCA_964352435.1 uncultured Gammaproteobacteria bacterium
GGCTGGTGCTGGGTGATATGGGCGAGCTGGGCGAGGGCGCGCGCGAGCTGCATGCGCAGGTTGGCAAGCGTGCGCGCGAATGCGGTATCCGCCGTCTTTACGCGGTGGGTGATCTGTCGCGCGCCGCGAGTACGTCGTTTGGCGAAGGTGGTCGCTGGTTCGAAAATGTGGAGGCGTTGATCGAAGCGCTGCTGGCCGATGCGCGCGGCGATATCAACCTGTTGGTAAAAGCTTCGCGCGCCATGCGGCTTGAACGGGTGGTGCAGGCGCTGCGTGACGCGGACATTAAACAACAGGCGCGAGGCTGATCATGCTGCTTTACCTCGCAAGTTATCTGGAACAGTTTTACTCAGCCTTCAACGTGTTTGGCTATCTCACGTTGCGGGCTATTTTGGGCGCGCTGACGGCGTTGCTGATTTCGTTTCTGGTGGGGCCTTTGATGATTCGGCGCTTGAGCGCGTATCAGATTGGACAAACCGTGCGCGACGATGGCCCCGAGACGCACTTCGTCAAAGCGGGTACGCCCACCATGGGTGGCGCCCTGATCCTGGTCGCGATCTGCGTCAGTACGCTGCTGTGGGCCAATCTTGAGAACCGCTTCGTGTGGGTGGTTCTACTGACCACGCTGGCGTTTGGTTTGATCGGTTTTGTTGATGACTACAAAAAGCTCGTTCTTAAGGACAGCAAGGGCCTGAGCGCACGGGGCAAGATCATCAGCCAAACCGGTGTGGCACTCGCCGCCGCTTTTTTTCTGTACTACTCGGCTGTCGATCCCGCCGTTGAACATTCGCTGCTGCTGCCGTTTTTCAAAAACCTGATGCTGCCAATGGGCGGTTTCTACATTGCTTTCGTCACATTTGTCATCGTGGGTACCAGCAATGCGGTCAACCTGACGGACGGCCTTGACGGCCTGGCGATCATGCCAGCGGTGCTCGTGGGTGGCGCCCTTGGTGTGTTCGCCTACGCCACGGGCAATACCAACTACGCCACGTATCTGAATATTCCCTATATCCAGGGCGTCGGCGAAATGCTGGTGTTTTGTGCCGCTTTTTGTGGGGCCGGTTTGGGGTTTTTGTGGTTTAACACCTATCCGGCTCAAGTGTTTATGGGCGACATCGGCGCGCTGGCACTCGGTGCCGCGTTGGGCATCGTTGCGGTGACAGTGCGTCAGGAAATTGTGCTGGCGATCATGGGTGGCGTGTTCGTCATGGAAACGATTTCCGTGGTCTTGCAAGTGGCCTCGTTCAAATTGACGGGCAAGCGAATCTTTCGCATGGCCCCACTGCACCATCACTACGAATTGAAAGGCTGGGCCGAGCCGAAAGTCATTGTGCGCTTTTGGATCATTACCGTGATTCTGGTGTTGCTCGGGTTGGCCACGTTGAAGTTGCGATGAATATGGATATTGAGCAGCACGAAAAAACCGATAGCCGCGACGCGCGCGGCTCGCGTGACCTGGTGATTGGTCTGGGCAAGACCGGCTACGCCTGCGCGCAACATTTGCACGCCAAGGGTCATGACGTGTTGGTTAACGATAGCCGCGGCGTGCCACCACTGGCGCGTCGCCTGCGTCGCGATCTGCCGGACGTGGAAATGCATCTGGGTGGCTTCGATATCGCGCTGCTGGATCGGGTTGATCGCGTCATCGTTTCGCCCGGTGTACCCATGAGCGAGCCGCTGCTGGTTGA
This sequence comes from uncultured Gammaproteobacteria bacterium, assembly GCA_964352435.1. Classification (GTDB taxonomy): domain Bacteria; phylum Pseudomonadota; class Gammaproteobacteria; order Steroidobacterales; family JBCCMA01; genus JBCCMA01. The sequence goes on from CAYGSQ010000413.1 coordinate 1,689, forward strand.
AGCCGTGCGCCGCGACATGGTCGTGCTGGGCGACATCGATCTGTTTTTCGCCCAGCGCCGTGCGCCGGTGGCGGGCATTACCGGCTCTAACGGCAAGAGCACGGTTACCTGCTGGCTTGACAGTGTGCTTGAACATGCGGGCCTGCGTACTCGTGTGGGCGGCAATCTGGGCACGCCGGCACTCGAACTGCTGGATGATGTGCAGCCTGATACCTACGTTTTGGAACTGTCCAGTTTTCAGCTTGAACGTTGCGGCTCGCTGCCGCTGCGGGTCGCTGCGCTGCTTAATCTAAGTCCCGATCATCTTGATCATCACGCCTCGATGGAGGCCTACGCGCAAGCCAAGGCGCGGATCTTTGAAGCCGCGCAGACGGCGGTTGTGCATCGTGATGTCGCGCATCTGGTGCCGGCAGATCATCCGCACGTGGTCACGGTCGGCAAGGATGAACCGCGGCCGGGTCACTACGGTTTGCGTGTCGTTGATGGTGTGACTTATCTCGCGTTTGGTGCGACAAATCTGATTGCCGCCGACGCGCTGCAGCTGTCGTTGCAACATGACCAGGTCAATGCGCTAACGGTGCTGGCACTTGCCGATGCGCTGGGTGTTGCGTGGCCGGCGTCGCGTCAGGGTTTAGTGACGTTTTCAGGTCTTGCGCACCGCGTGCAAATCGTGGCGCGGCGTGATGGTGTCGTATGGATTGATGATTCCAAGGGCACCAACGTTGGTGCAACGATCAGTGCAATCCGTTCAGTCGGGGCGCCGCTCGTGCTGATTGCCGGTGGCGACGCCAAAGGGGCAGACCTGTCGCCTTTGATTGGCGTGCTGTCGGGCCGCGCACGTGCCGTCGTCGCATTGGGCAAAGATGCAGACCTGGTGCAGCAAACGCTTGCACAAGTATGCGATGTCCATCGGGTCGACAACATTGAAGCAGCGGTCAGTTTGGCGTCGGCCTTGTCGCGGCCCGGTGACACGGTGTTACTGTCGCCGGCGTGTTCGAGCCTTGACATGTACAGCAGCTTCGCCGAACGCGGTGAGCGGTTTCAGACCGCATTGGCGGCGCTGTTATGAGTGCTATGCGAATGCCGCGCCTGGTGCTGCACATTGACCCGCTGCTCACGGTTATCGTGGTCGCGCTGCTGGTGTTGGGCCTGACGATGATGACGTCGGCGTCGATCGCCGTGGCCGAGCGCACTATGGATGCGGCGCACTATTATTTGCAGCGTCAATCCATGTTTCTCGTTATTGCGCTGGTGGGCGCGGGGGTGTTCCTGCTGATTCCTACGCGCTTGTGGGCGGCCACGGGTTTTGCGTCGCTGACAGTGGCGCTGCTGTTGTTGATCGCCGTTCTCTTGCCCGGTGTCGGTCATACGGTGAACGGAGCAACGCGCTGGATCGATTTGGGCCCCATGAATTTCCAGGTGTCTGAAGTGGCGCGGCTGCTGATGTTCTTTTACATCTGCAGCTACCTGGTGCGCCACGGTGATTTGATGCGCGACTCGCTCATGGGCTTCGCGCGGCCCATGCTGTTTGTGTTCCTGGCCTGCGCGCTGATGCTGGTTGAGCCGGATTTCGGGGCCGCTACCGTGTTGTTGGGCACGACGCTGGTCGTGATGTTTATCGGCGGCGTGCGTCTGCGCGACTACGCGCTGCTGGTACTGGTCGCGGTGAGCTCGATGGCGGCGCTCATTTACAACTCGCCTTACCGATTGAAACGTCTGTTCGGATTCCGTGACCCGTTTGCTGATCCTTACGATTCGGGTTTCCAATTGAGCCAGTCGCTGATCGCCATCGGTCGCGGTGAATGGTTCGGTGTGGGACTTGGCGGCAGCGTACAAAAACTTCACTACCTGCCTGAGGCCCATACGGACTTCGTATTCGCCGTGCTGGCTGAAGAGCTTGGCCTGGTGGGCGCGATTGTCACCGTCGGCTTGTTCTTCGCGCTGATCGCGCGTGGCTTCGCCATCGCCAAGCGTGCAGCGCGCCATGATCTGATGTTTCAGGCCTACCTCGCCTACACGCTGGTGACCTGGTTTGCGCTGCAGGCGTTTATCAATATCGGCGTCAACATGGGCATTCTGCCCACCAATGGCTTGACGCTTACGTTCATCACCTACGTCG
>CAYGSQ010000414.1:0-3398 GCA_964352435.1 uncultured Gammaproteobacteria bacterium
CGGCCGTACAAAGTATCGGCCAGCGCCGAGGGCTGCTCGTATATTACCTAGAGCATGAAGTGGCGGTAGGGCCCTTTGTCCGCCGAGTCGGCGTTCCACTGCGTCTCATGAATCTCGCGCTCAACCGGCTTACCGCTTGGATCAAAAATATTGACCGCCTCGCGACGAATCTCGGCCAGGTCACCCTGCTCGAGATACATGAACCGCTGCGTGACCGGCAACAGCGCGGGCACGCCCGACGCCACATAGTTTTCACCAATGCCAAGTCCGACAACCAGCGGGCTTGCAACACGGCTAACCACGATGCGATCAGGGTCTTCCTTGTCGATAACCAGCAGCGCATATGCGCCTTCAAAACGCACGACCGACTGGCGCACGGCTTCTACCAGATCATGACCCTGCTTCAAAAAGTCGTGTACCAGATGCGCGGCGACTTCGGTGTCGGTGTCCGACTGGAACTCATAGCCTTTGGCAATCAGCTCTTTCTTGATGGGTGCAAAGTTTTCGATGACGCCGTTGTGGATCACCGCCACGCGATCACCCGACATGTGCGGATGCGCGTTGGTTTCGGTCACGGGACCGTGCGTGGCCCAGCGCGTGTGCGCGACGCCGATGCGACCGGAAAGCGATGCCTCTTTGAGCTTCTCATCCAGCTCGGCCACTTTGCCGACGGCGCGGCGCAGGCCAATCGTGCCGTCGCTCTGGATGACCGCCACGCCCGCCGAGTCATAGCCGCGGTACTCGAGACGGCGCAGTCCTTCGACGAGGATAGGGACGATATTACGTTCGGCGACAGCGCCTACGATTCCACACATTGATCAGCTCTCCGACAGTCTTGGTCTTGGTTCTTGCATTGCGCGGCATTGTCGCGCGTGGCGCCACAGGCCCGCCATTGCCCAGTTCTCAGTTCGCGCGCGCAAGCCAGGGCCGCGGCGCATTGTAACAAGGGTTGCCGCGGCGTGTTGCGACACAAGCCACGTGAATTTATCCCATTAATTCAAAGAATTATCGGCCCGCCGAGTAGACCGGCTCCGTGCACATCGGTGCCGGGAGACCACGCCTGCGGGCAGCTCATCAAACCTTCGGTTCTTTGACCGGTCGCTTCCAGCCATCCAGGGTGACCTGCTTGCTGCGGGATAGCGTCAGCTTGTCCGCCGGCGCCGGCTTGCTGATGACCGAGCCCGCGCCCAGCGTGGCGCCATCGCCAATCTCAACCGGTGCCACCAACTGCACGCCCGAACCTACAAACACATCGTCACCAATGATGGTGCGATGCTTGTTAGCGCCATCGTAGTTACAGGTAATGGTGCCCGCGCCCACATTGACGCGCTGCCCAAGCGTCGAGTCGCCCACGTAGGTCAGGTGATTCACTTTGCTGCCTTTGGCGATGTTGCTCTTCTTGACTTCAACAAAGTTGCCAAGCTTCACGCTGCTGCCCAGATAGGTTTCCGGCCGCACACGTGCGAAGGGTCCAATCATGCAGTTCGGCCCAAAGTGTGACTTCTCGATCACGCAGTTGGGATGCACAACGGTGCCGTCTTCAATCTGCGATTCGATCACCACCACGTTTGGCCCGATATGCACGCCGTCACCCAACTTTACATCGCCTATAAATACCGCGTTCACGTCGATGTAGACGTCTTTGCCGCAGGTCAGATTGCCACGCACGTCGATGCGCAGCGGATCGGCTAACGTGACGCCCTGGCGCATCAATGCGCGCGCGATGCGCGCCCGATATTCGGTTTCCGCTTCCGACAAATGCACTTTGTCGTTGACGCCCAGGGTCTCGGCCTCATTCGCCGCGGCCAGTGCACGTACAGGCACCTTGTCCCACACCGCCAGCTCGACGATGTCGGTTAAGTAATATTCGCCCTGCGAATTGGAGTTCTTGAGCTTGCCGATCCACTCGCGCAGCTGCGCCGCCGCGCACACCATCACGCCGGTATTCACTTCATGAATAAGCTTTTGGTCATCCGTGGCGTCCTTGTCTTCGACAATCTGCACAATGTGATCATCCTTATCGCGCACGATGCGGCCATAGCCGTTGGGCTCGGCCACGTTGACAGTCAAGACGCCGAGGCCGTCCGTGTTGCCAAGCTCGACCAGATCGGCCAGCGTCTCACAGCGCAGCAGCGGCACATCGCCGTACAAGATCAGGACCTGTGCCTCTTCGGCCACAGCGCCCATCGCCTGGGCGACCGCGTGGCCGGTCCCAAGCTGCTCGGCCTGCTCGTGCCACACCACATTACGGTCCGCCATCGCCGCCTGCACCTGATCGCCGCCAAAGCCGTAGACCACGTGTACCGAAACAGGATTGAGCGATTCCGCCACATCGATCACGTGCGACAGCAGCGGGCGCCCGGCCATGGGGTGCAGTACTTTGGGCAGGGACGAACGCATACGGGTCCCCTGACCCGCAGCAAGAATGACTACGCTTAACGGCATATTTGCGGCTCTATTGTTCTGCAAAAGTATGAATGATAACAAAGACCCATAGGAGTTATGTCAACCACGTCACACAAATTGTCGGCCCCGGTCCCCGGAATCTGCTAGCGGCATCACAGTTTGTTGCCCCTTATTAGGGTGTAATGCTTCTCATCTTGAACGGCGAGGTGGCTGGATGGCCATATCGACCGCTCACTGACAAAGGCAAGACGATCGCGAGGTCGTTACGCAAAGCTACCGGTCTGCCAGGATGGCAGACAGCGGGGTTACCAGTGAAAACCGGATCCATTCCGGTTGTGCCCCCGGGCACCTGTATCCCCCAACGTAGATCGTGCAGTGAGTCGGCCAACGCCACACACAACCATGTTCCACGGGGGAACATTATGACCACGACCAACGCACGACTCCTTCTTAGCGGCGCCTTGAGCGCACTCCTGATCGGCTGCGGCGGCGGCGCCTCTGATGCGCCATCTGATACGCCAGCACCACCCGTATCGGGCAAGATTACGTTGTCTGGTGTGGTCACGGACAACCCGATCGTCAACGCGAGTGTGATGGTCCGGGTCGCCGACACGGCGTTCGATGATGCACCCCCAACCGGCTCCAACGGTGAATTCCAGATGGACATCTCGTCCGAGAATCCCGCCGCCCTGGTAATGGCTGAAGCCCTCGACTCGGTCAACGGCGTCAAGCTCTCGGCTGTGCTCGACACCTATGAGAGCTTTACCGCCCAAGCCCGCAACGGTGTGGTGGACGGCATCAAGATTACGAACGTCACCACCGCATTGCAGGTGCTGGCCGAGTTAATTGCCGCCGACGGCGACATTGACAGCTATGCAGAATACGAACAGCTCGTTGAGCAAGTGGATGCCGGTACGTTGTTTGAACTGGCGGCCGCGATCAAGGTGGTCGTCGAAAGTATCGATGGCAACGTTTTGCCGGCGGGCATCAAC
>CAYGSQ010000414.1:3408-3805 GCA_964352435.1 uncultured Gammaproteobacteria bacterium
CTCGCGCCATCAGCAGCGGCTCATCAAGCTTCCTTAACGACATCGCCACCAGCACGCCCGGCGCGCTGGCCGAAGCACGCAGCAAGTTGCTGACCGACGGCAATGCGACACTGCCCTTCGGACCCACCGATGCACCGGGTGTGTATCGCTCGCTCGACAACAACTTTATCTACGCGGTGTTTGCGAACGGTACGGCGCTGGTCGACAACCTGGACGACAACGAAGTCCCGGGTACGCCTAGCTGGTCGCTGAACGATAACGGCCAACTGGTCGTGCGCTTCTTCGGCTTCGAACGCGAAACCGACAGCCTGAGTGTCATCGGTAAAGCCGGCGACGTGCTGCACGTGGTCCGCGAAAGCGACTTCGGCAGCGCGACGACGACGGACGCCAGCACCAC
>CAYGSQ010000415.1:0-3798 GCA_964352435.1 uncultured Gammaproteobacteria bacterium
CCGTGATCGATGCCATGACCGGGCGCGTTCTTTCGCAGCGGCAGCTCGATTCAAAGACCTACGCGCCAGGCAGCCCGGAGACCGCGACCGGCGTGTTTCCTCGAATCGTTATCAACGATGCCATTGGCCCGGCAGGTTCACAGGCTTACGCTGCACCGTTCGACGCTATTGTTAGATCTTCCGTCGGCTGTACCGGCTCATTGATTGCTGAAAATGTCGTGTTGTCTGCACGGCATTGCAGTATTGGCGCTGGCTCCACGTTTATCTTTGGCGACAATTCCAACGGCGGTGGCATATTTTCGGCATCCGTCCAGTCATCGTTTTTGCCTGCGGGCGGTGGTTCTCTTCTTGACGGTGGCGACGTGTCTATTCATACGCTCACCGCACCGGTACCGGCAAATATTGCCACGCCCGTGCGACTGATTGACGAAACAACAGGTCTCGAAGGCATGCTCGCTGCGACGCTGGGTTACGGATTTAATGGCGTGGGAAGTGTCGGCCATGGTTTCAGCTCTGATGGGCTGCGCTGGGGTGGGTAGAACATCATCGATGTTTATGGCAGCCCGGCAAATGCTCGGGTAGCAACATCATATCCACAGACTTTGACGATGGATCGGCCGGCGCTAACCAAATTGCGACCAGCAGTCCTACACCACTGCCATTGGAAGCCACCACGGCGCCAGGTGATAGCGGTGGTCCTGTCATGGTGCAAGTCGCTGGCGAATGGGTGATTGCCGGTGTGCTATCGGGCGGGACAACCAGTACCAGCGTTTATGGTGATGTTTCCTGGTGGACGGGGACTGCGCTGTTTCGCACGGACATTGAAAATAGTGGCGGACAGTTTCTCGGCGGCGAGCCCGTTGTCTGTGGCAATGGTCTGGTACAAAGCGGCGAGCAATGCGACGACGGCAACCTGAGCGACGGCGACGGCTGCTCGGCCAGCTGCGAGATTGAGGACGGCTTTGGCTGCGACAACGAGCCCGGAGAGCCGAGCGTGTGCGAGCTGGTGCCTGAAGGCTGCAGCGTGAACTCGGTGCAGATTCCGGACGCGAGTGCGGCCGGCGCCAATGACACCATCTTGCTGGCGTTCGGTGCGAGCTTGCTCGACCTCGACGTTAGCCTCGAGGTGAGCCACAGCTATGTTGGCGATTTGATCGCGACGTTGACGCACGAAGACACCGGCACCTCGGCCGTCATTATCGACCGTCCCGGGTACACTGGCACGGGCTTCGGCTGCAACGGCGCCAACATCGACGCTACGCTGGACGATGAGGCGGCGACCCCGGTCGAAGACGAGTGTGCGGGCACGTCGCCGACAATCAGTGGCAGCTTCACGCCGAACAACCCACTGGCGGCGTTCGACGGTGAGGACCTCGGCGGCACCTGGACGCTCAACATCTCCGATAACGCGGCCCAGGACACGGGCGTTCTTAACGGCTGGTGCCTGCTACCGACCGCCGCCCCCAACGTGGACAGTGACGGCGATGGCGTCGGCGACGCTGTCGACAACTGCACGGACATCGCTAACCCCGACCAGGTTGATACGGATGGCGACGGTTACGGCAATCGCTGCGATGCGGATCTCAACAACGATTGCATCGTCAATGTTAGCGATCTGGGGCTACTGCGCTTGCTGTTCTTCGGAACCGATCCGCTCGCGGACTTCAGCGGCGATGGCAATGTCAACGTGGTCGATCTGGGCATTATGCGCACGCTGTTCTTCCAGCCGCCCGGACCGGGCGCCGGCGGCAGCTGCGAAACGGCGTCGACTCTGCTCGACTAAGAGCGGGTAATTCGTCAGTGGGCCGGCCGTGCGTAAGCGCGGCCGGTTTTTTTTTGGCCACCGAGATGATCCGTCATGCGGTTCAGGTCGAAAAAAATGGTTACGATTGTGCACTGGCACAGCCGACATCCGGCGACGTTACAGATGCTGGTCGGCGATGACCCTTAACGCGGCGCTGTAACAGATAGCGCGATGCCGCTCATTGAATAGTTGTGAGAGTAATTCTCCAAAAAGTCATCACGCCAGGTCATCGAGGTCAATGTTGAGTCCCCACTCCAATACACGTTGTGCTTGCTTAAAACCTTCTCCGGAGTAGGCGTAGCGCTCCCCGGGGTTTAGAAAAAACTCAAGCTTGCCGTGCTCATCGTAGCCGCCTTCTTGCGGCAGGAAACGCCAGTTTGCAAAGCCTGAGCGGTGGCTAAGCAGCAAGCGTAGAGTAAGTTCACGCCATCGTTCGTCCCCTTTGAGGTCGATGTACTCAGCGTACTCGGGCAGTGGTTTTGGCAGGTATTCGTCAAAGGGTCGATCGAGGTCAATACGGCCTTCATCGACCAGTTGCACAACTAAATAGGCGAATGTGGCCTTGGTTAAAGAGGCTCCGTAGATAATAGTGAGTGCATTTCAAGCAATCAGGAAAGTGCGTATGATCGCAGCTAATGGAGTGTGAGAATACAATCAGGTCGCTAAGCTTTGGCATCGCGACAGAGCCAAGCCCCTATCTTCACGATGGCGCGCTTGGCGGGGAATATTTGGCAGGAAACCACGGCACATGGAATGCGGTGCAACGCAGAGATTTTTATACCTGCCAGTTCTGCGGCTTTATCAGCGAAAAATATCAGTGTTGCATTGGTCCGGGGTCAGAGCACCCCGACGACCTGATGACCGTCTGTCCGTTTTGCGAGCAGGTGCTTAACGTTGAACTTGTGGGCCAGCAAAAATCTGGCACGCTGATCCACCTGCCCGACGTATCGCAGGCGTCGATTAATCGCTGGATGCCAGAGGTGTACGCCGCCGGGGTAGGTCGAGGTCAACATAGAGAGCGGGCGAAAGATCTTTTGAAGCGTTTGTTGAAGCGCAGTAAATTTGTAAAGGCGCGCACGGGATTCAAGACGGCCGATCAGCTTGTCCAGGCTCTGCGCGAGACTCAGGAACCCGACGCGCTGGCACAGGACGTTATTACCAAGGGGCTGCGCGTCCTGCCATTGGATAAACGTATTCGACGCAGCGGTGAAATTGAGTACAACCAGTTTCCGCAGATTCTGGCGTATTGGCGATCGGCGGGCGGCCCATTGAGCACCACGCGATCAAAGGGGTTCCAGGACTTCGAACTGGACCTTGTCTCAATGTAGTCATGCAATGGGGGCGTTGACCTTGCCCGGAAGATCCCCTGCAATTGGATCATCGTTCAACATTTCGATCATACCCGTTGGCAGGACCGCAAAGTTTGCGACAAACATCGCGTTGGAGTACGAAATTGCTCCGTTGCACAGGAATTTTCCGTCTTGGTCGATTGATTCGAATTCCAGCGGCCGCACCGTTGACGACAGTACAGTTTGCGCCGTTTCCTCCTTGAATTTTGGCAGCAGGGGGTCGTCCGGAGTTTCTGCAATATAGAACGGGCCTTCGTCACCACGCACAAAAAAGCAGAAGAACCTCAGGTAGTCAGTGACGTTACTCTCATTGAGTTGGATAGGTGCCTTACTATTGACCTCATGTATCGGTGGTGACGTGCCATTGAGTCGAAATAGATTTCCCTGATCCGTCAAATAGAAGATGCGCGTATCGCGCGCGTCCAGATCAGGCGTGCGGACGCTTATCAAGGCCACGCTGTCGTACCATGACAGGCCTCTCCAGTGAATTGACGTCGTCTCCGGCGTCAGCACCCATTTTCCATCGATGGGCGTCAATTGATCGATAAGGCCAGCCAGCTCGTCGCCCTTCACTTCATTCCACAGCTTGGGAACGTGCGCTTGCGCGGGCAGGCGTCGAGTTTGGTTTTGCAAAGCCGCGTGAGG
>CAYGSQ010000416.1:0-3793 GCA_964352435.1 uncultured Gammaproteobacteria bacterium
GCCGATGAGCCCACGAATCCATAGCCGGATGTGCTCGCCAAAATCCACTGCCCTTGAGTATCGGCCAATGCCACCCCGGCAAACAGCGCGCCGTCGGGCGGATTGAAACGGCCGGCAAGCGGCTCGCCCTGCCCGCGTGCCGACGGCAATGTATGAGCGGCCAACGAATACGCACGACCCGTCGAATCAAAAAACAGGGCCTGCTGATTACTGCGCCCACGTGCGGCGGCGGCGAACGCATCGCCTGCCTTGTAGCTAAGCGCCTGCGGATCAATGTCATGCCCTTTCGCCGCGCGCGCAAAGCCGCGCTCGCTGAGCACAACAGTGACCGGCTCACTCGGCATTAGCTGCGTTTCGTCTATGGCCTGCGCGGGCTCTCGCTGGACAATGACGCTGCGACGGTCGTCGCCAAATTTTTCTGCGTCCGCCAGCAACTCATTGCGAATCAGCGTTTTCATACGTGTTTTGGAATTTAACGTCTTGGCCAATGCATCGCGCTCTAGCTGCAGCTTCTCCTGCTCGCCGCGAATACGCATTTCCTCCAGCTTGGCCAGATTGCGCAGCTTAAGGTCAAGCACGGCAGTAGCCTGAATATCGCTGATCCCAAAGCGCGACATCAGCACCGGATGCGGCTCATCCTGCGTACGAATGATCTCAATAACCTCGTCGATATTCAGGAACGCCACCATGAGGCCTTCAAGGATGTGCAAGCGTTTGTCGAGGCGCTCAAGATGGTACTGAATGCGCCGGCGCACGGTATCCATCCGGTATATCAGCCAGCTTTGTAGAACGTCTTTGAGATTGTGAACACGCGGTCCGCCATCAAGACTGATGAGGTTGAGGTTAACGCGCACCGTGCGCTCCAAATCCGTGGTCGCGAACAAGTGCCCCATTAGCATATCGGTAGCAACACGATTTGAGCGTGGCACGATCACCAGACGAATTGGGTTTTCATGATCGGACTCGTCGCGCAGGTCTTCGACCATCGGCAGTTTCTTGGCGCGGATCTGTTGGGCGATTTGCTCCAGAACCTTACTTGGTGAGGTTTGATACGGGAGGGCATCAACAATGATGTCACTGCCTTCTTTGCGATAAACACTGCGCATACGCAGTGTGCCGTGCCCGGTTTCGTAAATAGTGTTGAGGTCTTCTGGCGCACTGATTATTTCGGCACCGGTTGGAAAATCCGGACCCAGAATATGTTCGCGCAAATCGGCGATCGAGCTTCGCGGCGCATCCAGCAGGCGAATTGTGGCGCTGACCACCTCACGCAAATTGTGTGGCGGCACGTCGGTGGACATGCCAACCGCAATACCGGTGGCACCGTTAAGCAACACATTGGGCAAACGTGCTGGCAAGCGTTCGGGCTCGCTGAGCGTGTCATCAAAATTTCGCTGCCACTCGACGGTGCCCTCGCCAAGCTCCGACAGCAGCGCCGCCGCGTAAGGCGATAACCGGGATTCGGTGTAGCGCATCGCTGCAAACGACTTGGGATCGTCCGGGGACCCCCAGTTACCTTGCCCGTCCACAATCGGATAGCGATACGAAAACGACTGCGCCATGTGCACCATCGCTTCGTAGCAAGCACTGTCTCCGTGGGGATGAAACTTGCCGAGTACGTCGCCAACGGTACGCGCCGATTTTTTGTGTTTCGCGTTGGCGGACAAGCCCAGCTCGCTCATCGCATAGATAATACGGCGCTGTACCGGCTTAAGCCCATCCGCCACATGCGGCAACGCGCGGTCGAGAATGACGTACATGGAATAGTCCAGATACGCTTTTTCCGCATACTCGCGCAGCGGCTGAATCTCAATGCCCGCGAAGTCGAGTTCCTGATTCTTCATGTTGGTGCGCCTCCAAAGAGCGCCTTAAAGATCGGCAAGGTTGCCCTTGCTCTGCAGCCATTTTTTACGATCACCGGCACGCTTTTTGGACAACAGCATGTCGAGCATCTGATTCGTTTTGTCTTCTGCATTGATGGTCAGACGCACAAGTCGTCGCGTATCAACGGCCATCGTTGTCTCACGCAGCTGCAGCGGATTCATTTCGCCCAAACCCTTGAAACGCTGAACGCCGACTTTGCCCTTGATCTTCTTGTCAGCGATTCGTTCGATAATCGCATCGCGCTCGGCGATGTCCAGCGCGTAAAACACCTGCTTGCCAACATCGATTCGAAACAGCGGCGGCATGGCCACGTAGACGTAGCCCTCGGCGACCAGCGAACGAAAGTGACGCACAAACAAGGCGCAAAGCAGCGTCGCAATATGAAGGCCATCGGAGTCAGCGTCGGCCAGAATGCACACCTTGTGATAACGCAAACCGGACAAGTTGTCCGAGCCTGGTTCAACACCAAGGGCAACACTGATGTCGTGGACTTCGGCCGACGCCAAAACCTGCGCCGAATCCACTTCCCAGGTATTTAGTATTTTGCCGCGCAACGGCATGATGGCCTGCGTCTCACGATCTCGCGCTTGTTTGGCCGAGCCGCCTGCCGAGTCACCCTCAACCAGAAACAGCTCGCTCATCTCGGGCGTTTGCGAGCTGCAGTCGGCCAGCTTGCCCGGCAACGCCGGACCCGCAACAACGCGCTTGCGCACGACCTTTTTGCTCGCGCGAATCCGCAGCTGCGCCTTGTTGATCGCCAGCATGCCGATGGCCTCGCCGGCCTCCGGGTGTTGGTTCAACCAGACAGAAAAAGCATCCTTCGCCACACCTGAAACAAACCCCGCACACTCGCGCGACGTCAGACGCTCCTTGGTCTGACCGGCAAACTGGGGTTCCTTGGTCTTAACGGACAGGACCCACGACAGTCGATCCCATACATCGTCGGGCGCAATCCGCACGCCACGCGGTGTCAGTGAACGAAATTCGCAAAAGTCACGCAGCGCCTCGGTCAAACCACTGCGCAGGCCATTGACGTGGGTGCCACCCTGACTCGTCGGGATCAGATTAACGTAGCTTTCATTGACCATGTCGCCCACATCGGTCAACCAGGCGATGGCCCACTCGACGGCCTCCTGAGCGCCGCTCATTTGGCCTGTGAACAACGGCTCCGGCACGAACGGTGTGCCCTGCAGCGCTTCGGTCAGGTAGTCGGATAGGCCTCCGGCATAGTGCCAGGTAATCTTCTCGCCGGACTTTTCTTCGTGAAAGTTGACCGTAAGCTCAGGGCACAGAACGGCCTTGGCCTTGAGCAAGTGTTTGAGACGCGGCAGCGCAAACTTGCCGCTGTCGAAATAGCCGGCGTCGGGCCAAAAGCGAATGGTGGTACCTGTGTTGGCCTTCCCCACCTTGCCCACAATTTTCAATGCGCGCGTTTTTTTGCCACCCCGGAAACCCATCGCGTATTCACTGCCATCGCGACGAACGGTGACGTCAAGCTGCTTCGACAGCGCGTTGACGACCGAGACACCAACGCCATTGAGGCCGCCCGAGTATTCATAGTTCTTGCCGGAAAACTTACCGCCGGCGTGCAGCTGCGTCAGGATCAGCTCAACGCCCGGCAGTTTCTGCTTCGGGTGCTTGTCCACGGGCATGCCGCGACCATCGTCACGCACTTCCAGTGAGCCGTCTTTGTAAACCGTCACGTCAATACGTTTACAGTGACCGCTGAGGGCTTCGTCGACGCTATTGTCGATAACCTCCTGGGCCAGATGATTGGGGCGGGTGGTATCGGTGTACATGCCGGGTCGCCGGCGAACCGGGTCAAGCCCGGTGAGTACTTCGATGTCTGACGCGTCGTAAGATCGACTCATTGATGTTGGGTTCTTGCGCAAGTTTCAATATTGAAAGC
>CAYGSQ010000417.1:0-3788 GCA_964352435.1 uncultured Gammaproteobacteria bacterium
CGCTATGAACTGGTCGCGCTGGATCGCTGAGCGCGCGGGTCAGGGGCGAGAGGCTTTGCTCTCAAGCCACTCGATCAGCGGATCCCACTGTTCCCAGTCGGGCCAGGCCAGATATTCAGGCAGTTCGAAGATACCCAGGCCGCGGGTGAAGGCGCGCACGTAGTTTTGCGCCTCGCGCAGTGAGGTTACGTAGGGCGCCCGCTGTTTTTCCAGATACTCGTCCAGCTCATCGAAGATCAGCGTGTTTTCGCGCACGCGATTGCCCACCAGTCCGAGCTTGGCCTGACGCCGTTTCATGCGGCCACTACCCGCGACTTCTTTGATAAAGCGCGTCGTGGCCATCATGTCGATGGTCGAGGGCAGCACCGGCATCACGATGGTCTCGGTGTGATTGAGCAGCTCGGTCAGCTCGGGCCCGTGCGAGCGGGCCGGCGCGTCCAGAATGACGACATCGGTGCTGCGACCAACGCCTTTAAGACCAGTTTTAAATGCGCTGACACCCTGAATTTCGGCGCGGTCCTTCGGGCGCAAATTTAGCCAATCGGTAGACGATCCCTGCGGATCGTAGTCGGCGAGAACCACCTCGGCGCCTTCATCGGCGTAGTAGGCCGCAAGGCTGGTGGCAATGGTGGACTTACCGCAGCCGCCCTTGGCGTTCATGACCGTGATGTGGCGCATTGAGTTCTCCCGGCAAATAATCAGCTAAAACTGAGGCGAAACCTTACCGGTTCGGCTCGCTTCGGTCTAGCTTGTGCCCGTAGGACGGCGGTAACGAGTGGCGGAGACCAGGCACGTCTCATTGATCTATGCCAAGTGAGTCCCACAGATCGTCCACTTTAGCCTTCACATCCGGGTCCATCTCGATAGGCGTACCCCATTCGCGGTCCGTCTCGCCGGGCCACTTGTTGGTCGCGTCCATCCCCATTTTTGAACCGAGGCCCGAGACCGGGCTGGCGAAATCGAGGTAATCGATCGGCGTGTTATCGACCAGCGTCGTATCGCGCATCGGGTCCATGCGCGTGGTCATCGCCCAGATCACGTCCTCCCAGTTGCGCACATCGATGTCTTCATCCACGACAACAATAAACTTGGTGTACATGAACTGACGCAGGAACGACCACACGGCCATCATCACGCGCTTGGCGTGGCCGGGGTATTCCTTTTTCATGCTGACCAACGCCATGCGGTACGAGCAGCCTTCGGGGGGCAAGTAGAAATCCCGGATCTCCGGAAACTGGCGGACCAGCAACGGCACAAACACCTCGTTGAGCGCGACGCCCAGCACGGCCGGCTCATCGGGTGGACGGCCGGTGTACGTGCTGTGATAAATCGGGTTGTCGCGGTGGGTAATGCGCTCGACCGTGAACACCGGGAACGACTCCACTTCGTTGTAGTAACCCGTGTGATCGCCAAACGGTCCTTCAACCGCTACCTCGTCGGGTTCGATAAAACCTTCGAGCACAAATTCGGCACTCGCCGGCACCAGCAAATCGCTGTGCTTGCACGCCACCACTTCGGTCTTGGCACCGCGCAGCAAACCCGCGAACGCGTACTCCGATAAGCCATCGGGCACCGGCGTCACTGCGCCCAGAATCGTCGCCGGGTCGGCGCCCAGCGCCACCGCCACGGGAAATCTCTCGCCCGGGTTTTGTTCCACAAACGAGCGGAAATCCAGCGCGCCACCGCGATGCGCCAGCCAGCGCATGATCAGCTTGTTGCGCCCGATCACCTGCTGACGATAGATGCCCATGTTCAGACGCTTTTGCGTCGGACCCTGGGTGACCGTCAAACCCCAGGTCACAAGCGGACCGGCGTCTCCGGGCCAGCAGGTCTGGATCGGTAGCTTGGCCAGATCGACGTCGTCACCTTCAATGATGTTTTTCTGGCAAGCGGCTTTGCGCACAACCTTGTGGCGCGTATTCAAGACCTGTTTGAACTGCGGCATGCGTTCGATAAATTCGCGCGCCGAGGCCGGCGGCTCGGGCGACTTCAAAAACGCGAGCAGCTCGCCCACATCGCGCAGCGCATCGACCGAATCCTGCCCCATCGCCAGCGCCACCCGTTTGGGCGTACCAAAAAGATTACCCAACACCGGAATGTCATAGCCCTTGGGGTTTTCAAACAGCAGCGCTGGACCGCCGCGTTTCAAGGTGCGATCACAGATCTCGGTCATCTCCAGGACCGGATCGATTTCGGCCGTGATGCGTTTGAGTTCGCCCATCGACTCAAGCTGGTCGATGAAGTCGCGCAGGTCGCTGTAGTGCATGAGGTTCGTCTTGTTTAATTTGAGGGGAAAGGCGGCAGTCTAGCGAAAATGTTTCGCCACACGGAGTTTTCTGGATGCCTTTGCGCCGCTGCGGCCGGTTATACTGCCGGGCACGCGCGTATCGCGCGGCCCAACCTGCGAGAACCTGTGCACATCGACTTCACCAAAATGCACGGCGCCGGCAATGATTTTGTTGTCATTGATGCGCGCGGCCAAACGCTTGAGCTTAACTCGGCGCAAGCGCAGCATCTGGCTGATCGTCACCTGGGCATCGGCTGCGACCAGATACTGGTGCTGCACGATGCGACGACACCGCGCGCGGATTTTGCCTACCGCATCTACAACGCCGCGGGAGGTGAAGTACAGCAATGCGGCAACGGTGCACGCGCACTTGCGCTGTTTGCGCGCCCCGACGCACCAGCGGACATCACACTGCGCATGCAAAGTCCGGCCGGTCTGGTGCAGGCGCGTTTCAGCGACAACGGCCAGGTCAGCGTCGATATGGGGCCCGCTCACTTCAGCCCTGACGCACTGCCTTTTGTGCAGACCGAGCAAAAACCGTTCTACGAACTGGCTATTGACGGGCAGCCCGTGACCTTTGGCGCCGTTTCCATGGGGAACCCACACGCGGTCCTCGTGGTCGATGATATAGACCGCGCACCGGTCGCGAAGATGGGCACGGCACTGCAAAACCATTGTGCCTTCCCGCAAAGCGTCAACGTAGGCTTTATGTACATTCATTCACGGCGCCACATTGACCTGCGCGTGTTTGAGCGCGGCGTTGGTGAAACGCTGGCCTGCGGAACGGGTGCATGCGCAGCGGTTGCCATTGGCGTTGCGCGTGGCGATCTGGACACGCAGGTAGATGTGACACTGCCGGGCGGTCAATTAATGGTAAACTGCGCTCAGATTGATCAGGCAATCTGGCTGACCGGGCCTGCGCATCGCGCATTTACAGGACATATTGACCTATGAGCACACAACCTCACGCCCAGCCCACGGATGATGCGCCCACGACCGAAGAAACGGTTGTGCAGTTCCTGAGCGATCATCCCGATTTTTTCGAGACCCACGCCAACTTGCTGGCCGCCATCAAACTGCCGCACAGCACCGGCGGCGCGGCCGTGTCGCTGGTTGAGCGCCAGGTCTCCATTTTGCGTACGCGCAATACCAAGCTCGAACGCCAACTGCGTGAGCTTATGAGCGTGGCACGCGCCAACGACCAGCTCTCGGACAAACTGCACACGCTGTCGCTGTCGCTGATGGACGCCCGTTCCATGCGCGATGTGGCGCAGCGGCTTGAAAAAGGCCTCCGCCAGGAGTTCGCAGCAGATCAGACCACTTTGGTGCTTTTCGACGATGAACGCCGCTACCCGAACACGGATGGCCTGTCGTTCGTACGCTACGCCAAGGCCGGTGCAACCGGCCTTAAGCCGTTCAAAACATTTTTGGCCGGCCCCCGCCCGCGCTGCGGCCAGCTGCGTCATGCGCAACGCGAGATTTTGTTCGGCAATGATCATCA
>CAYGSQ010000418.1:0-3765 GCA_964352435.1 uncultured Gammaproteobacteria bacterium
AGCCAGTAACAGTGCTGCGGTCCAGGCACAAAGAAGCCATGCCTGACTGGCCGACGTCCAGGTTACGAATGTTTTGCAGCTCGGAAATTCGGACGCGTTGGCTGTGCGCAGCAGTCCGGACTTGAGGATAGCGATGAGAATCGTAGCGGAAGGAATCACAATGATCGCGCGGCCAATTGAAGATATGTGCGGGCTCGCAAGTATAACGCCGACATGGGCGAGCGCCAGCAGAACCAGAGCCATTGTGCGGGCAGGGCGCTCGCCTTGTCGGACGGCGCAGGTTCTCTTGTCGCCTGCTTTATCGGATGGGTAATCGGGAAGCGCGGTGACGATATTGCCGGCATGGAAAATCAAATACAGTGGGATCAGCGCGCCCCATGGAAACCCCGGCAGTGACCCTTGCTGCATATAAAAGCCGATCAAAGGAAGCAGGACACCGCAGCCCAGGCCTTGCAGGATCTCACCATGGCCGCGGTAAGACAGTTGTAGCGGGCGCAGGTTGTAGGCCCAGCACAGGACTACGGCCGCCGCCGCCGCTGCAGGCATCAACGGGCGATTACTAAAGATAGCCAGGAAGAATGACAGTCCCAGCATGACAACGAAGACGGCATTTGCGCCGACTAGAAGGTCACTGCGTTGCAGCTTGCCTTGAGGAATAACTCTCGATCCGCCCGACAGCCAAAACTGTTTGTTCGTCTGGTCGATCGCGTCATCGGCGTAGTCGTTCAGGTACAGGAGGTAGATCTGGAACAGCACACCGAACAAAAACGTGTAGAAGAATAACGTCAGACTGAGCTGACGATGCAGGTGATACGCGAACGCTTGCCCAATGAACAGGGGCATGAAAATCATCGGATGAGCGGCAGGGCGGGCGGCTTGAACCCAGGGTTGGAGTCGAGCGCGCATACCGGTTTGACCTGTGGGGGACTTGGGGTCCACTAGCGGCGACGGGCCATCGGCTGTTTCTCCTGCCACTGGAAACTAAAAAAAAGCCCCGGCCTGTGGCCGGGGCTTCATATTTGCCACTAAGGGCAGATTACGTATACCTGAACTTACTCAACGCGATAGCGAACCGTAAGTGAGTAACGACGACCCAGCGGATCGTAGGTCGACGGATAAACGTTACCGGTGTTAAACGAGGTAGAACCAATGTTCGATCCGACAAAATCCGGCTCACGGTCAGCAATGTTCTGGATAGCCAGAGTCATCTCGAGCTTGTCCGTAATGTTGGTCCGGGCACTCAGGTCAAAGTAGTTGGCTGCGTCCATAGACGTGAACTCAGGCTGGAACGTGCCGGCACCTGGTTCCACTTCCATCTCACCGATGAAGCGCCACAACAACGACACATCAACCGCCCGCTCGAAGGCGTTGGTCTGCCAGGTGAAACGCTGATTGGCCGAGATTTCAGGCTGAATCGATGCACAGTTCGTGCTGTAGAACCCAACGCATTCGCGAGCGTTACCAGTTGGACTGGCCTGGAACTCAGACGAATCAGTCCAGTTCAGGCTGCCGTTGTAGTTCAGCGATCCCCACTTACCCAGGTCGAACGTATACAGAGCGGTAAAGTCGATACCGCTGGTATTCAGTGTGCCCTGGTTCGACAGGACGAGTGGCAAACCAAACGTGGTTGCAACGTTGCCGAACAGGTTACCGGTTTCCGGATTACGACCGATGCCTGTACAGGCAGGATCGTTCGCGGACGCGGCAGAGATGTCCAGGTTACCGGAAGCAAAGCCACTACCAAAACAAGCCGAAAACACATCATCCGGTGTCGGGTTGGTAATTGCGCTCGTCACTTCGATGTTGTAGTAATCGGCGGTTAGTGACAAACCAGGAATTGCTTCAGGCTGCCAGATAAAACCAATGGTATAGGTGTCTGCATCCTCGGCATCCAGACCGAGGTTGCCGCCGGTGGTGACGTTGACCTGACCCGCTGGGTCGACAATGATGCCGCCGATCGTGTTCGCAGGTGCGCCCTGACCCAGGCAGATCGCTTCCAGGACAGGGTCATTGACGGGGCCCGTTCCGGAGCAAGGGTCCTCGGAAAAGTTTCCGAGGCCTACGACCGAAGGATTAAACAGCTCACTGATGTTCGGCGCACGCGTTACTTTTTGCAAGTTACCGCGGAACTGTAAACTGCCACTTGAAAGCGGTGACCAGGTGCCGCCGATCTTCCAGGTGGTTTCATTGCCCGTTGTTGAGTAATCAGAAGCACGGAACCCAGCCTGCACGGTTAACTCTTCCGCAAAAGCCTTGCCCCGCAGGACAGGAATGTTGGACTCGAAGAAGAATTCGTTGACGTCAAAGGTACCGAAACGGTTGGGTGCAGCCGCACCGTTACCCAAAACCTCACCAGGTGTTTGCGTCAATAGTTCGTTGGTTAGGCCACCTTCGTAGTTGCGGTATTCATAACCGACAACGCCGGACATCGGGGCATCGTCCGCAGTTGGAAGGCCATATGGCAGATCGCCGCTCACAAAAGCCTGAATCTGATCAAGCTGTGTGGCCGTTGCACCGCCGTTACCGACGTCAAGAAACCCACCCACTTCAGGGGTGATGCTGCCCAAAGGTCCCCACAGATTGATGGGTACACAACCGCCTGATGGATCAAGGCAAGTATCCGCGTTGGTGGACTGGACCGACTGGGTCAGACGCGTACGCGTACCGTTACCGCCCTGCTGGAAGCGCAGATCGGACTGACCGGTGGCATAAAACACATCCCACGAAAGCGTATCGGAAAAATCGCCGCGTGCGCCAGCTTTGAACTGCCAAACGGTCGTTTGACGCTCATTGGTCCGAGGACCGAGTTCAACAAAGCGACGGGCATAGTTGATGTTCGGTGCCAGGTAGGCCGGATCCGTCGGATCGGTTGCCAAAGCAGCGGCCGCACAGGCGGCGGCATCGATTGCCAGTGCCGTACAGATCTGGTCGCGGATATTTGCCGGGATGAACGGATTTGAAAGCGGTGTCTCCGCTGAGAATCCGAAGCTGCCCGATGGCGCAAGGTTTGTGATGTTGGTGCTTTGAGCGAACAACATTTCCGAGTACAGCTCAACTTTGTCGTTCAGCTCAAAGTTCGCTTGACCAAACACCCGATTTTGTTCCAGAGGAAGCTGGAACAAGTTGAACGGGTTGAAGTTGAAGTTCTGGTAGAACGGCTCCAACGAGTTGCCGTCCGGGGACACCTGCGAAAACGTTCCCGAGCCAATGCCTGGGATGGCAGCCTGGAGGTCAGCTGTTGTCGCGCCAGGAAGAACGAATCGTGTGGGGACCGTTGTCGAGGAACCACCAGGGTTGCCCGAGACCGAGGAAATATTGAACTCACCGAAATCTCGCTGACCCTGAGTCAACGCAGAACGATCGGTATGGCCAATACTGATAACGGCATTACCGCGGTCTTGAGCAAAGTTGCCGCCGAGTGTGAGGTCGAACCGCGTTGAGTCGCCGCCGCCTTCAAACGTATCGGCATACGACGCACGAACGTCGACACCTTCAAAATCCTGTCTGGTTTTGAAGTTGATCACACCCGAGATTGCGTCGGCGCCGTAGGCCGAGCCGGCACCACCGGTCAACACGTCAACGGTTTCGAGCAATGCGACGGGAATGATGTCGAGGTTGGTACGACCAACCAAATCAGCGGGTACAACGCGAGTACCGTTCAACAATGTAATGTTGCGGTTGCTACCTAGTCCGCGCAGGTTGACGAAAGTCGAACCGCCGTTGCCGTTGTTGACCGATGCGCCAATGCTTGGCACGACACCGGGG
>CAYGSQ010000419.1:0-3760 GCA_964352435.1 uncultured Gammaproteobacteria bacterium
CCGGCAACTCGAGCGCCGCCAGCAATGACCGCAGTACCGGCGCCGGCTCCGTGACCAGCGCAGCATAGGGGAGATCGAAGAGCGGCAAGGGCAAGCTCTTGTGCCAATGCGCCATTAGCCGCTCGTAATGCGCAACGTATGCAGCCAGGTCTTTCAGATCACAGGTAAAGGCCAGCGCCGGGTCGCTAAAGTCCTGTCGATAGCACGACAGTGCGATGGCGTCGACGTTGCGTTGACAGTGAATTATCCGGGCATTGGGAAAAACCAGCGCGATGCTGCCTAAATGCAGAAAATTGAGCGGCATTTTGTCCGTGATCCACGCCGCATCGGGCGCGTAGTCCTGGGCCGCAAGATAGCCGCGGGCCAGTGCATTGAGCTGGCCGATCGTCTGTTCACCCAGTACCTCTGGCCATGGTGTCTCGCCCGCCAGCCGCCGCGGCCACAGGCCCACGTCCGCCCGCTCGCCCAAGGCCTGAATCTGCGGGTGCATGCTTAGCATTTGCTCGACCAGTGAAGTACCGGAGCGCGGCATGCCAACAATAAAAATCGGGCCGACATCCGCCCCGTTGGTATGCGCCAAAGAAGGCCAAACCGCCGGCGTAAAAAAGCGGATCAGGTCGTCCACCGAGCGGGCATGCGCCGCCATGTCGAAGCCCCCCGGCGACCGTCCATTGGCCGCCTCATAGTGGGCAAACGCGGCCCCGGGATCGGGCGCAGCATGCAACACGTCCCCAGCACAATAATGGAGTTGTCGTTGCGCCAACGTGGGTACTTCAGCGGCACGCGACGGCGCCAGCCAATACTCCAATCCCGCCAGCGAGACGGCCTTCGCCTTGCGCGCGAGGCGCAACCGAGCGCGCACGATGGCCACCTGCGGTGTGGATTCGTCCGCATAGGCCTTGATGACTTCCTCAGCGCGCCCCGCCACGCCCTCCCACAGGTACAACTCAGCCAGGGCAGCCGCCGTTACGGGTTCGTCAGCAATCGTGAGCGCCCCGAGAAACAGGCGCTTCGCTTCGGTCACATCGCCCAACGCCAAACGTACGCCGCCCAGCTCGCTGAGCAGCTGTGCATGTTCAGGCCGGTGTTCGAGCGCAGCCACCAGGACCTGCGCTGCCCCGGCAAAATCACCGGCAGCGCGCCTGGCTTTCGCCAGATTTAACCGCGGCCCGGTTTCGTCAGGGGCCAGCGCATGGGCTTGCTCAAACTGCTCGCGCGCCTGCACCAGGTCGCCCACGTGCAAACTAACGACGCCCAAATAGTTGCGCGCCTCCCAGGCGTCGCCACGACAGTGCACGGCCGACTCGAAGTGTCTGCGCGCCACGTCAATCTGGCCCAGATGCCACGCGACCCGGCCACGTTGGACCAGCGCATCAAAATTGCGCGGCGCCACGCTCAGCACCCGATCGAACGCATCCGCTGCATCGTCGTAACGCTGCGCATCGGCGTGGATCAAACCGAGATTAAAACTCGCGCCAATCATTTTGGGCTCGAGGTCCAGCGCCCGCGCGTACGCCCGCAGAGCATCCCGCGGTGCGCCCTGCTGTCTCAGGATATTGCCCAACGTGTTGTGAAACGCGCCGCGACGTCCGTTCTGCGCGATCGCTTTTTCCACCAGGCTACGTGCTTCATCCAGCGCCCCAAGCCGGCTCAGGGCATTAGCCAGCAGATGCTGCCCGTCCGGGTTACCCGGTGCGATGGCCAGAAACTGACGCAATAGCGCAGCGGCCTCGTCAACGTGCCCACGGCGTAATGCCTCAATGCCGCCTGCAAGCGCGGCTCGCGCTTTATCTTCAGCGGTCAACGTCGCGCACCAGATCACGCAGCGATGCCAGTTGTTTATGATAGCGGGACGACCGCCCCACGGACGAGGTGTACACCGGTTGTCGCACCTGCTCGTTGCTGGCCGTAAAGGCAACTCGCTTGCTGTCATGAAACGCGAGTACGCCGGGCTCGTATTCAAGGCCAAGAAACGTGAGCACGCGTTCAATCTGCTGCTGCGGATCGGCGACCATTTCCTCATACCGCAGGTCGAGCCGCGGTACGGTTGCCACATCGGCCCAGTGCGCCATCAGACGATGATAATCACGATAGTAGTGGCCGATGTGAGCTAACGAATAGGAAAACGGCAGCGACGCGAATGCAAAGTCATTGCAAAACAAGGACAGTCCGACGTCGACCGGGTCGCGCTGGCAGTGGATCACGCGGGCGTTGGGAAACAACGCAGGCAACACGCCCAGATAGTAGAAGTTGCCCGGCAATTTGTCGGTGACGAAATCGACGTCACCCGCCTGCGACCACAAACCGCCGCGGTAAGCATCGGCGGCGATCGCGAACTGGGCCTCGGTGACATCGGACCAGGGATGCGGATACGGATAGGCGGCGCCCGATGGAGCCAGACTTGCCACGGCGTGGGGCAGCGCATTGCGCTCACCGGCCGCGTGCACCCGGCTGTGACAGCTGAGCATTTGCTCAATGAGCGTTGTACCCGAGCGCGGCATGCCAACGATAAACAGCGGCGCGGGCGATCGGAGCGGCGGCGCAAAGTCACGTGCGACATGGTCAACCGAGCAAATCAAATCGATGTAGCGCGCGTGACTTGCCGTATCGAACGACACGTTCTTCAGTTCATTGGCGCGGGCATACGCGGCAAATGCCTCGTCGGTACGATCCTGGAAATCCAGCGCGTCAGCCAGGGCAAAAGTCAGTCGCGCCTGATCCGCCCGCGACAGCGTCGGTGAAGCCAGGCGCTCACGCACCACTTGCTCAGCCAGCTCGGCGTCGTCACAACGGCGCGATAGTTTCGCGAACAAAAGTGCGGTTTCGGTATTGGCGGCAACCGCAGAACGCCGTTCGAGCAGCAGCGCCAACGCCTCGTCTGATTGACCCTGCGTGTGCAACACGCTGGCAAGTCCCGCGAGCGCCTCCGGGCTCTGTGCGTTGAGGGCCAACGATCGCTTGTACGCGTCGCTGGCCGCCGCCAGATCCTGACGACCCTGATACATCGTACCCAGATTGCTCCATGCATCCGCACGCGACGGGTCCGCCACCAGTGCCGCGCGATAGTACGTCTCAGCCTCGTTGAGGTGCCCCAGCATTTGTACGCAGGAGCCCAGGCTCAATGCGGCGTCCGCATCACCGGGTGCAAGCTTGTACCAGCGTTGAAAACACTCGGCCGCCGCACGCAACTTGCCGGCACCGTACAGCGCACCTCCGACTTGTCGCTGTAGCGACACGTCACCGGCGTGCGCACGGGCCTGGGTCAGCCATTGCGCCAACGTTGCCTGATCGGATTTAGTCGTCGGGGGGAGCATCCAGCGCATCAACAAAGGCTTCAAGATGAGCCCGGTAGTGGCGATGGCGACGTAATGATTTGGCGTCCAGATGCCAGCCGCCCGACGCGTCTTCGAGACCAAACGCATCCGTGGCGTAGTCGAGGTTCAAGAACTCACACAGCCGCCGACATTCCGCACCCGTATCCAGCACCATTTTTTCATAAGACACGCGATGGATGTTCAGTGACGGGGTGTCGCGCCAGTGATGCATGAGTCGTCGATAGTTGTTGACGTAGTGCGCGATGTGGCCAAGCTCGTAGGAAAATGGCAGTCCCTTGCTGGTCGCAAAGTCTGCGAAATAGCACGAGCGGGCCACGTCACGCGCGTCACGCACACACTCAATGACCCGCACACCGGGAAACAGCTGGCCGATGACACCCAGATAAAGATAGTTGCGCCATGTACTTTCTAAAAAGTACGTGCTG
>CAYGSQ010000420.1:0-2903 GCA_964352435.1 uncultured Gammaproteobacteria bacterium
TCCCGGGTTCGTTGGAGACGACGTTTTCATTGAACGTCACGAAATCGTCTCCCACGACTCTATTGCCAATATCAACCATTAGAAAGGCCTGGGCATTTGCCGCTAACGCAGTGAAAATCAGTATCAGTGCGCATCGAGTGGATCTAAACATTTTGAGTGTACTCCCAAGTGCAAGTAGGAACTGAAACAACACGCAAGTAAGGTTAGCCGAAACGCTACGGCCCAGCGAATTCAGACATCAGAATGCTTTTGGGCACTGTGCCTCTGTAAGGGCTGCAGGTTTGGCCCAAGTTGCGGTGCTCGAAGTCTCATACGGTTTTGAGAGTTGACCTAAGACCTCGGACGTTCTCAATCGCGAAACGCACGACCGACGACGCTTTTCTTTGACGTATCTTACGACTCAAGCGCTTGTTTGCCGCCACCGTTCGTGAATGTTTGCGCGGCTCGAATCGGCTATGTAGCATGACAGAATAGGAAAATCGTGTAAGAACATTCAGCAAGAGGATGGTCAAATGTCTACAGCGAGTTCTGCCCGATCGTATTTTAATCGGCGCTGGCTTGTTGTGCGCTGCTTGTTTGCCGTGTCCTGTGCATGCGTTGGCACCACGGCGCTGGCCGGGCCCAACACCTGGACCGGTGATGTTCCGTGGGGCGGAGCTGCCCGTGATGTGGCCGTTGACCCGCAGGACAGCATGAGGATTTTAGCGGTCAGTGGTTTAGTTGATTTTGGCCGTCTGCATCGCAGTAGTGATACGGGTGCGACATGGCAGCGCGTTGACTTCGGGAATGCGTCGCTCGATGACGCAAGCATCATCAACGTTGAAGTGAGTCTCCGCTCTCAATATCTAAGTTACCCTGCAACTCAGCGCCATAAAATGGGCCACCGCCATTTTGTTTCGTACACTGTCCGCAGTAGCAGGCAGACACCCGCCTAATTTCACCCATTGCCGTAAAGCGAATGTCTCCACATAAACATCCACCAATCAATTTCTTAACCATCGGATGCTCTCCAAAATAACAATAAAGCATACGTTCAGTATTCTACTGTAGTTTTACGGTGGCTGGATCAAAACCCCGACACATCAGGTAATGTCATTTTTTTGATTTTGCATACAGAGCTACCGCAAATTTTATAGGCGGCGTATCCGCTATGAAGTAAGCTCTGGCTGTCTATCGACAACACAGAACCGAGCGCAATAGCCCTCAGGGAATACAACCATGGAATTCACTTTGAAGCGCACCGTCCAGTTCACAGCCTATCTGCTGCTGGTGCTGGCGGTTACGCAAGCACTGTATACCGCACTCTATATTGCGGAAGTTAGCGTTCCACGACAGCTTCTATGGGGGTCGGAAGTGCTGCTCTTCACGATTCTTGCCGCCTTTGCCGGGGCTGCGATCGTGCAAGCAAAGAATTATCATTTAGGGTGGTCGGCCATCGCATTCAGCGCGGTGCTAAATGTTGTGCAAGTGAGTGTGGGCCTCACCATGTTTGGACCATTTCGTGAAGCAGCCAGCCAAGTCGATGGGCTAGCTCCGGCAGCCGGGGCGGTTGTTGCTTACTCGTTTGCTGTTTACTACGCGGCGAAATTTTTGTTGGGTTTTGCTGCGCTGATTTTTGGCGTGGCTAAAATGAGCATGGGTGCTAAGGCATTGGGCGGGTTGACCGCACTAGTTGGCGTTGTCGCTATGTTTGCTAATGCGATTTTGATTGTATTTGGGCGTGACGGCTTTCTCCCATCTCCTGTTGCTGGCGGATCGGGCGTCGTTGCCACGTTGTTGCTGGCGATATGCCTGATGAGTATTGTCCGCGACGACTAAGGAGAGTCTTGAATTTCATGGTTTTCTACAAGCAATCTACTGTCTGGCTGACATGCCAACAATTGATGTTGTGGTTTTGCATGAGCGTTCTTATCGCGGGTTGCGACCCTCGCGCCATGGCGCCGAATCCTAATCTCGACATCCGAGCACAAGATGTCCAAGCCACGGTTGAAAGGCATCCGAGTACAGGCGCCTATACGCTACGCTGGGTCGCAAGTACAAAAGAGCAGTCAGCACTTATTTTGGCAACAACGAATGCGTCAGATGAACTAACAGGGGCAGATACGATTGCCGTTGGTGCGCTGTCGCCTTTTACCTGGATACCAGAAGAGCAATCGGAAAAATATTTCTTCACAGTCTTGGTCACAGGTGCACCAGGAGTCCAAGTTGTCGATTGGGTCAGCCCTGCACCGGATGGCCCATTGGAAGGGCGTTGGTATAAATCCTGTGGCTTGATCCATGCGGAATATGAGCATATTGGTTACGACACTATTGATCTCACTATCACAAGCGCGGCCTACCACTTTGAGGCGCGCTTTTTTTCCGATGCCAATTGTACGGTTCCAATCCCTGGTGAACCTGCTCGGGTGTTCAAAGGGCAAATTCACATTGGTGAGCCTTTGCGCACCATTGATGGCAAGACGGCAACAACCTTAAACGTCTACGGTAGCGGCAATCGATACACCGATTTACCCCGTTTTACTATTTTCAAAATTGATGGTGATGTACTTCGGTTCGGAAAAAAAGGTAACGAAGTTGACCTTCTTGATGGCATGACGGAAACAGAAAGATCCATTGAGCTAGACACAAAACGCATTTTTAATAGAAAAACTTCTGCCCAATTATCACGACTTCTCCACGATAGATGAGTGCCACGCCATCGGCGCTGTAAGACATGGGTTTGTTACGACTCACCATCCACGAATGCCTCTAGGTATAGTTGCTTCAAACTATCATTGAAGTCGGATTGATCCAGTATGAGGATTGCCGAGCCCTCCGAGCTCGCTCTGCCGGTCAGATCTTTGCCGTTCAATGTTTCAAAGGCGCCCTGCGGAAAGTTAAGCCAAATACCGCTAAAGCGGAAT
>CAYGSQ010000420.1:2913-3752 GCA_964352435.1 uncultured Gammaproteobacteria bacterium
GAATCCCCTCGGCGCGGCTTTGATACCCCACCGCATGCCCGGCCAGTTCATTTCGTCTGGCAACAGCGCCTCAAGTTCGTCGTCAGTCAGGTTAACGCCAACGTATTCCTGTTTCTGTTCGGCGAGTGCTTTGCGCGCGAGAGGTACGATTTTGCTCAGCATGATTTCGCGACTGATAAAAAAGTCTTCAAGTTCGAGTTCACGAGCCGCGCTGCGATCGTAGACTAGGCCTTGAGCCACTGTCTTGCCAGTGATGCCACCATCAAACCGAAATTCCTCGCCGCTTAACGCAATGAGATCTAACGAGGGAACCATGGCGGCGATCCGCCAGCGTAAAGCGTAATTGTAGGGTTTGTCTAATGGCTTTTTGGTAGCCGCAGTACGGCAGAGTGCTTCGGACTGGACTCGGCCGTAATCTAACAAGTTATCGAACTTCGCTTGGTCGAAACGTCTTAAAGTCAATGACACCTCAACATCTGCTGTGCAGTGCTCGGTTTCATAATGCAGATAGCCCGTCTCAGGGTTGGATAATTTGGATGGCTCGATCACTTGTGCATGAGCGTGCCAGTTCAGAGGCAGGAAGCCAATAAAGGCCGCCAACATGCAATAGATGCGTCTTCGCGTTCGCTTCATTTGGTATTCAAGCATATTAGACTACTCGCTGTCCGCTTCGACGTATCCAAGCAGCGTAAAGCGAGTGTAGTTTAGCCTATTGAATAGCTTTGCTCGCATGTTCACAAGCTATCGCACCGCAAGCGCATCTTCAAGGTGCTGTGCGGGGACGGTATTGTCAAATTAACTCATTCAGCGCCAACACCGCTCTCGTCTGAATTTAGGCT
>CAYGSQ010000421.1:0-1870 GCA_964352435.1 uncultured Gammaproteobacteria bacterium
GCATCCAGTGTCGCCACCGGTCCCGCCAAGCCGCCCTCGATCAGACCAATTGCATCAAGCGTCGCAAGCTGATTGGCTATGCCCGCCGTACCGTAGTCGAGGTCGTTATTAAGCTGCGCGATCTCCGGACCAAGGCTGCGATTGGCGGCATCGGTGTGACACGCCAGGCACTGGCCGCGCGATGGATACGTCCAGGTCTGGCCCATCACCTCGCGTTGTTTAAAACCGGCCAGCAAATCGGCATCGGTCTGCGCATCGTTCCACTCGTAGCTGTAGCCTGCCCAGCCGCCATCGTCGTGGCGCACCAGCAAACGGGTTTCAACGCGGAAGCCGCTCAAAGCAAATTCTTTGACAATGACCGTGCCAATCGGAAAATCGAAATCACCGTCGGGCAATACTGTGATGGTGGTATCCGCGGCCAGCCAGTCGGGCATGGCAATCCAGCGACGCTTGGTCGCGCCATCCGACCACAACGTGGCTGACGGCGCGTAAGGAATCAGTCCTGCGGCCGCGACGCTGGTGTCATTGATATCGAAACAGCCGGTCGCCGACAGCGTTGCGGGGAAGCCACCCGCCAAGACATCTGCACCGCGGACCAGTTGCATGACACCGGCACTCGTGTCGAGCAGCAGCTCACCGTTGACATCTTCGGCCAGACCCAGAATTTGCACTTTGGGCGCCAGCGCCACCTGATCGGCGTACTGATGGTCCGCCACATAGGCGCGCGCGATCAGCTCATTGGTGTGCGCATCGGCGAACAAATACAGACCCTGCAGTCCGGGTGCGCCGCGACCTCGATACAGCACGCCACCTTCCACGCCGAGCGCACGCTGCGCATCGACCGGGTAGCCTGCCCCGGCGGGCTGCAGTTCAAAAGACACGGTCGGTCGGTCCGGTGCCACGCAGGTCAGATTGATGGGGCGCTCGGTCAGCCCCTGTGCGCTGACGGCGCCCGTCCACAGCGCCAGCGCGCACGCTAAAGTGCCACGCGTGCTAACGCGTATCGATGTTTTGTTCACGGTGACTCTCCCAAGCCGTTCGGGGTCAAGCGCCCCGTCTGTTTCATTCAGCCTAGCGGCGCTTTGTCGTTGTCGTCAAGGCGGCGTAGCGCCGCTGCCACAGACCCTGAGCGACTCAGGAACCGGGCGGATGCATTACGTTATACAGGTCGCTGCGATGCTCGCGGAATTCCTCGGGTGTGAGGCTGTCGAGCTCGTGCGGGAACACCAGCCAGTCGTCGGTGCTGTGGACATAATAGTCCGGCACCATATCGGTCTGATTGCGCTCGGGTTTGAACCAGGGTACCGCGACGCGCACATTCTCGGGCATGTTCTTGCGCGCCATCAGCCGCAACTGTTCGATGACCGAGACGATGGTATTGCCGGTATCGAAGACATCGTCAACGATCAGCACGCTATCATCGTGACGGATTTTCTTGATGATGTAGTTGAGGCCGTGCACGCGCACCGCGCCATCGCGTCGCTCGGTGCCCGCGTAGGACGAGGTGCGAATCGCGATATGGTCAGAATCGACGCCACAATAGGACATCAATTCCTGCACCGCCATGCCGACCGGCGTGCCGCCACGCCAGATCGCGACGATGAGGGTGGGACGGAACTGATCGCGCAGCACGGTGGCGCCCAAACGGAAGGAGTCCAACAGAAGCTCCTGGGCTGATAGAATCTTTTTTTGCATACCGCATGATACCTCAAGGCAGCCCTCCAATATGAAGCGCATGATAGTTCAGGCCGACGATTTTCAGCTCGATTCATTTCGTCTGGCGCGTCAGGTCTATGACAGCGGCTTTCGGCCGGATTTTCTGGTCGGTTTGTGGCGCGGTGGCAGCGCGGTGGGCATCGCGGTACAGGAG
>CAYGSQ010000421.1:1880-3750 GCA_964352435.1 uncultured Gammaproteobacteria bacterium
TCACATCAGTATCCGCACGTCCTACGCGGGGCGCGACGATTACGCGCGCATGATCGGGGCCAGTGCCAAGATTCGTGTCCATGGGCTGCAGTACCTGCTCGAACACCTGGATAGCGAAAACTCGCTGCTGATCGTCGACGATGTGTACGGCACCGGGTCCAGCACCAACGAGGTGATCCGGCGACTGAGCAAGCGGCTGCGGCGCAACCTGCCACACGATATCCGCGTGGCCGCGGTATGGCATCGCCCCGGTGAGCGCACCAAGCGACCGCCCGACTATTTTGTGCATGAGACCCAGGACTGGCTGGTGCTGCCCTACGAGCTAACGGGCCTGACACAGACCGAAATCGCCCAGTCGAAAGACGGCATGGCGGACATCATGGATGAGCTGTCTGATGTGTTACCGGGTCAACCGGTGATCTGACGCACGAACGGCGTCAAAATGGTGCCGGAGAGAAGATTCGAACTTCCGACCTACGCATTACGAATGCGTTGCTCTACCAACTGAGCTACTCCGGCGCTGGAGGGGCGGAAGTGTAAAGGAAAAACGGCGCCCGTTGCAATGCAGCGGGCGCCGTTTTTTGTCTTGACGTAACCGTCCGTCTAAGCGGCGGGACGTAGCCGAATCACGACGTCGACGCCCTGGGACATGGTGCCCTCCGGTAGCGGCGGCATCATGCCAAGCTGGAGCTGATCGGCCGGAATATCCGTAAGCTCGCGCGTGACCTCATTAAAGAAGTGGTAGTGCGGCGTGGTGACCGAGTCATAAAAGGTCCGCTCAGGGTCCACGTGGACCTCGGTTAACAGCCTTTCCGCCACAAACATGTTGAGCGTGTTGTAGACCGTTGCCTTGGAAACGTGCTTGTCATTCGCCTTGAGCTGATCAATGATTTGCTCGGCTGAAAGATGCTGTGGCGCCGCAAACAGCACCTCCGCAATATCCAGTCGTTGCGTCGTCGCTGAGACCCCGTGTTGGGTCAGCTTGGCTTTCATTTTATTTCGAAATTCGTTGTGCACTTTTTGATATCCCCCCAGGATTTAGTGTTCGTTGAAAAGTATAGGGGACCACCCAAATAATCATCAACTGCGTGTAACGCGCAACCGGCCGCGACCGCAACGCGAATAAAAAATCAGTCGATTGGCCTGCACGGCGAAAGTGCCTAAGCAAACGTTTGGCAAGAACACCCGGATTCAGACAAGATCCACAGAGGTCGGGCACCGTCGAGCTTCTGAGATGAACGGGGTCTTTTGTCCGGTCAAGCGGCCTAGATTGGGCGTTACAGCCGGTACTGCCGGGATGCCGGCCGCCGCTGGGATTGATCGTGTACAGCCGTGGCCTGACAGCGCACGCCAATCTGCGCAAATCTGCGCGAAATGGTGCTTTGCAGCGAAATTGGCCAACTCGCAAAGATATTCAGATTGGCGATTTTCAGGGTACAAATTAATGTAGCCCCCTGTTGCCTCGCCAGGGAGTGGCGCCGTGTACACATACCGATACAAACAGGCTGGACTGACGTTGCTCGAAGTCTCCATAACTTTGGTCGTGACCATCATCATGGCCGGCTATGCCCTGCCCCAATGGCAGGGGTTGATTGCCCGCAACCATGTGACGGCGACGGCTAATCAACTGCTCGGGGCCGTGCAGTTCGCCCGCGCGAACGCCATCGCCCAACACCGCAATGTGGTGCTGTGCCCACACAACGGCGAGCTGCGCTGCGCCACCACCGCCGACGACTGGCCAGCCGGCTATGTGCTCTTTTTTCATGACCAGTCCGAGCCGCCGTACCAGCCAGCGAGTCCCGACCATCTTTTGTCGGTGCAGACACTGCCTGCCGGCGTGCGCGTGCTGGCCAATCGCACGGCGTTTGTC